>CAYNVA010000001.1:0-4518 GCA_964400575.1 uncultured Thermodesulfobacteriota bacterium
TGCGGCGGGATTTTTTTCTTCAAATACTTTTTTTCAAGCACTTTCAGGCGGTGCAGGCGGCCCGTGAGGCTGTCGGTGCTCATGCCGTCGGTGTTATCGACATAGACGGTGAGGGGCTCGTTGATGAAGCCGATGGCAAACTCGGCCGCTATGCGCAGCCAGTAGTCGTACTCCTCGCCTTCGCGCAGCGTTTCGTCGAAGCCCCCGACCTTTTCAAGACAGGCGCGCGTAATGACGGCAGAGGATGTGCGGATGAAGTTTTTATTAAAAAGGTCATAGAGTATCCAGCCCGACTTGCCGGGCCGGTTTTTTTCGCGGTAGGTGCCGTCGATCTGCACGGAGCCGCACTGGCAGCCGACCATGCCGTATTCGGGGTGCTGGCTGAACAATGCCATCTGCTGTTCAAGCTTGCCGGGAAGCCAGTAGTCGTCGGAATCAAGGAATGCGATATAGTCGCCCGCAGTCTGGTGCATGCCTGCATTGCGTGCGCCGGCAATGCCTTTATTGTCCTGATAGAAATAATGAACCTTCGGACCATAGGCCTGTGCCACGGCTCTCGTGTTGTCCTGCGAGCCGTCGTCGAGCACCACAATTTCAAAATCCCGGTATGTCTGGGCAAAGACCGAATCAATGGCCCTGGTAATAATCTTTTCGCGGTTGTAGGTGGGGATGATAACGCTGACCAGGGGTGCCATGGAGTCCTCTGCAAAAAGTTGGTGAATCAAAATCGCAGCTTATCAAAAATCAACACGATGCTCAAGCTTTACGGCTGATTTGGGCCTTGTACCGGGTTGTGCCGCGCGACGTTGATATTCAATTGACAAGAAGTATTTTTCTGCTAATGTTTCTACTTTGCTTGAGAACAATGAAGAAGTAAAGGAATTTCAAATGCAAAAGGACCTGTTGCGAGTCTATGACCTGTCCCGCACGGACATGGACAGCATTTTTGAGCGTACTGCCGATCTCAAGAAAAAGAAGAAAAGCGGCACGACCCATGAGCCCCTCAAGGGCAAGACCCTCGGGATGATTTTCGAGAAGGCATCAACCCGCACGCGCGTTTCATTTGAGGTGGGCATGTTTCAGCTCGGGGGCCAGGCCATTTACCTGCGCTGGACCGACATGCAGCTCGGGCGCGGCGAGTCGATAGCCGACACGGCCCGCGTGCTTTCGCGCTATCTTGACGGTATCATGATCCGCACCTTTGCGCAGTCAACCCTTGATGAGCTGGCCCGCCATGCCGCTATACCGGTCATTAACGGACTTACCGATCTGTGCCATCCCTGCCAGATATTGGCTGATCTGTTTACGGTGATTGAAAAGCGGGGCTCCTATGACGGGCTCAAGGCGGTCTATATCGGAGACGGCAACAATATAGCCCATTCCTGGATCAGCGCCGCCCTGCGTCTGAACTTCGATCTTACCCTTGCCTGCCCGAAAGGCCATGAGCCCGACGCGGCAATTCTTGAGCGTGCACGAAAAGAGGCGGCATCGAAAATTTTCATGGTGCAGGATCCTGTCGAGGCGGTAAAGGGCGCGGATGTGATTATTACCGATACCTGGGTGAGCATGGGCCAGGAGAAGGAATACCGCGAGCGCATTAAGGCGTTTCAGGGCTACCAGGTGAATGAAAAGCTTCTGGAGGGCGCCACAAAGGATGTGCTGGTGATGCACTGCCTGCCCGCGCACCGCGGCGAAGAGATAACCGTCGGCGTTATGGACTGGCCCCTCTCTGTGGTGTTTGATGAGGCGGAGAACCGGCTGCATGTGCAGAAGGCGATTCTGGAGCTGCTGATGTCAAAGTAATTGCACTGTATTTGGCCTGCGGATTTGTTTTTTAAATCCGAAATCCGCAATCCAAAATCCAAATTTGATAGGGGAGCTGTGGTATGAGCGAATTTAAAAAAGTTGTGCTTGCCTATTCCGGCGGGCTTGACACATCGGTCATTTTGAAGTGGCTGCAGGAGCAGTATCAGTGCGAGGTTATAGCCTTTGCCGCTGATCTTGGGCAGGGCGAAGAGCTTGACCCTGTGCGCGAGAAGGCCATGAAGACCGGCGCCAGCAAGATATATATAGAGGACCTGCGGGAGGAATTCGTGCGGGATTATATTTTCCCCATGCTGCGGGCAAATGCCCTGTACGAAGGCACGTATATGCTCGGCACTTCCATAGCGCGGCCCTTGATCGCCAGGAAGCAGGTCGAGATCGCCATCGCAGAAGGCGCCGACGCCATTGCCCACGGCGCCACGGGCAAGGGCAATGACCAGGTGCGCTTTGAGCTGACAGCCTATGCGATCAAGCCCGATATCAAAATCATCGCCCCCTGGCGCCAGTCAAACTGGGAGCTTACCTCGCGCACGGCCATGCTCGATTATGCCAAAAAGCACGGCATCGACGTCCCGGTGACAGCTGCCAAGCCCTACAGCAGCGACCGCAATCTGCTGCATATAAGCTTTGAGGGCGGCATTCTTGAGGACCCGTGGAATGAGCCGGCAGAGGACATGTTTCTTCTGACCGTGTCGCCGGAGAAGGCGCCCGACAAGCCGACCTATGTTGAAATCGACTATGAACAGGGCAATCCCGTTGCCGTCGACGGCAATAAAATGAGTCCGGCTGCACTGCTGGCGCACCTGAACAAGCTTGGCGGCGCAAACGGCATCGGCCGCGTTGACATTGTCGAGAACCGCTATGTGGGCATGAAATCGCGCGGCGTGTATGAGACGCCGGGCGGCACCATTCTGCACAGCGCTCACCGGGCTGTGGAATCCCTCACCATGGACCGCGAAGTGATGCATTTCAAAGACAGCATGATGCCCAAGTATGCCGAGCTTGTGTATTACGGCTACTGGTTTGCCCCGGAGCGCGAAATGATGCAGACCGCCATTGATGAAAGCCAGAAGAACGTGACCGGCACGGCGCGCATTAAGCTCTACAAGGGCACCTGCACGGTTGCCGGGCGCAAATCCCCCTACAGCCTTTATCGGGAGGACATTGCAACATTTGAAAAAGACTCGGTGTATCAGCAGGCTGATGCCACCGGGTTCATTCGCCTGAACTCCCTGCGCCTGCGGGTGCAGGCAGCGGCAAAAAGGAAATAGCAATGGCTAAAAAGAAGCTCTGGGCAGGCAGGTTTTCGCAGGGTGTGCATGAGGCTGTGGAGTTGTTTACCACCTCATTGCAGACCGATCACAAGCTCTGGCGTTATGATATCGCGGGCAGCATTGTCCATTGCCGGATGCTTGCAAAGCAGAAAATCATTACCGCAGCTGATGCGAAGAAAATTATTGGGGGCCTGGAGGAGATCGGGAGCGAGCTCGATCAGGGCAGGCTTGCCCTGCGGCCCGAGCTCGAAGACATACACATGCTGATCGAATCGCGGCTGATCGAGAAAATCGGCCCCGTCGGGGGCAAACTCCATACGGCGCGCAGCCGCAATGACCAGGTGGCCCTGGATACGGCGCTGTACCTGCGCGAAGCCGTGCGCGACACGTCTGACCTGGTAGACAGCGTGCGGACGGCTCTCGTCGGGCTTGCGGAGAAAAACATGGGTGTCGTCATGCCGGGTTTTACCCATATGCAACACGCCCAGCCCGTGCTGTTTAGCCATCATATGCTGGCGTATTTTGAAATGTTCAGCCGCGACCACGAGCGGCTCGAGTCCTGCTACAAACGGGCGAACCGCATGCCCCTCGGGGCGTGCGCGCTTGCCGGCACGCCGCATCCCATTGACCGGGCCTATGTGGCAGAGCTGCTGGGCTTTGCCAAGGTGACGCGCAATAGCATGGACACGGTTGCCGACCGGGATTCGCAGATAGAGTTTTGTTCGTGCAGCGCCATTATCATGATGCATCTGAGCAGGCTGTGCGAAGAGCTCATCCTGTGGATGTCGCCCGAGTTTCAGTTCATCGACATTGCCGAAAGCTTCTGCACCGGCAGCAGCATTATGCCGCAGAAAAAAAACCCGGATGTGGCCGAGCTCGTGCGGGGCAAAACCGGCAGGGTCTACGGCAATCTTATGGCGCTGCTGACGCTTATGAAGTCGCTGCCGCTGACCTATAACCGCGACCTGCAGGAGGACAAGCCGGCGCTGTTCGACACGGTCGAAACCGTGCAGAACAGCCTGAGCATTACGGCCCTGATGCTGCCCGAGATCAGGGTGAAAAAAGAAAACATGCTGGCTGCCACAAAGAAAGGCTTTCTCACTGCAACCGACCTTGCCGATTACCTGGTAAGTAAAAAAGTGCCGTTCCGCACCGCCCATGTTGTTGTGGGAAAAGTCGTTGCGCACTGCGTGAAAACCGGCAAAAGCCTGTGGGATTTGAGCCTGCCCGAACTGCAACAGTTCAGCCCCGTGTTGAAGGCTGATGTGGTGAAATGGATCACCATCGAGGCATCGGTCAATAGCAGGAAGTCAGCCGGGGGCACTGCAGTTTCTGCGGTGAAGAAAGCGCTTGCCGCGGCAAAGCGGAGCTGACGAAGAGAAAGACGTTCTAAAGAGTTGAATTGGTTTTATTGGTTGAA
>CAYNVA010000002.1:0-3301 GCA_964400575.1 uncultured Thermodesulfobacteriota bacterium
CACCCTCTGAGAAAAAAGGACAAGCGGCCTGCACGGAAGATTGATTAGCGCTGCTCCCCGCCTGGAAGCCCAGGTCTCACTGTAGATAGAATTGATTTCTCCCTGAAAGGGCCTAAATATATTTCACGAGAATCCTCTGTCGCCTGCCGAACATAAAAGGGGTCTGCGCTCAGCGCTCAGAAACATTGTAAAGGAGTACCTGGTATGAATGATAAGGATTTTGCAGAATTACTGGCTTGCTTTAAAGAAGCCGGACAGATCAAAGACGAGAGCAAAGAGCCTGGCAGGTTTTTTAAAATCGACCCGCCCGCCAGCAAGCCGATTCGCACAAAGATACATCCTGCGCAGGACCACGCAGACTGCGCCAAAGCCTCAAGCAAAAAACTCACCTTGCTTAAAGACGTGAAAAAGCCTCTCGGTCTTTAACGTCGGGCAAAACCTTTAGAGCATGTATCTAAAGAATGTAGCCAGTCTGTCATTTCTCATCCCGAAAGATTTCGGGATGAGAAATCTTAATGCCATGCTATGTGTTTATCTCAGATCTCTCCCTTCGGTCGAGATGACAGATAGATGTTTTGGGCTACGGATTTTTGTTAATTGCTCTAGATCATTTTGAAAAATGCTCCGGTATTTCAGCCTCTGCTGATCAGTACTGAAAGCGCGGCATGGACGGTTATATGCTATCAGATGAGCCTTGCCGGCCGGGCCTACTCGCGTAAAAGCCCCTCGACAAGCTGCGCAGCGGCCTGCACACCGGCATCATCAAGCCTGCCTGCATGCAAAAATCGCACAATACCTTTTTTATCGATAATACAGATGGTGCTCTGGTCGTCTAGCATCCCGAAATCGCGAAACATGGCACCGTCGGAGTCGGTGTAGATGATGAGATTTTCTTTTGTGGAAACAGCGGCCACGCGGTTTGCACAGATGGAGCGGGCAAAGCCGAAAAAGGAAAAGCAGTTGATGACCGGCACGATGACCGGGCCGGAGCTGTCGGCCTGGCGCCAGCGCTGCAGCACGGCCTGCTTGAACGGCCGGTTCACCTCGGCAGTGCCTTTTGTTTCATAGGTGACGATGGCGACGCGGCCCGCGATATCCGTGGACGAGATAGCGCTCTTTTCAGCCTGCACGGTAAATGCCGGCATTTTATCGCCGGGCTGCAGAGCAAAAGCCGCAGTCTGCGATAACAAGAGAAACAGGGCCGCGGCACACACAATGCCCGGCCCTGCATGTTGCTCCTGTTTACACCTGCAGTTCATGACAGCGGTTTTTTCGACGTCAGTGTCGTGGGCGGAGTAAACGCAATGCCGTGCTTTTCACAAAGCAGGTTAGCGGAAATCCGGGCAGACTCATATATTGTGGGCAGGCCGCTGCCGGGGTGCGTACCGCCGCCGGTGAGGAAACAGTTGTCAAACTCCTCGAACCGGTTGCGGGGCCGGAAATAGAGCATCTGGCTCCAGTTATGCTTCAAATTAAAAGTTGCGCCGACGCACACATTATAATCGTTCTCCCAGTCGGCAGGCGTAATCATCTTTTCCACTTCTATGTGTTGCCTGATATCTTTCAGCTCCGTTCTTTTCTCAATCCGGTCAAGCAGCCTGTTTCTGAACGCGGCCTTTTCACTCTCCCAGTTGATGCCTCCCCGGTTGTTGGGAGCGGGCACAAGGACGTACAGGGCCGATTTGCCCTCAGGCGCAAGGGTCGGGTCGGTGACTGAAGCGTTCTGAATATAAAAGGAAAAATCCTTCGAAAGAACGCGCCGTATGAAAATATCGTCGACATTGGCCTTGTAATCATCGGCGAAAAAAACATTGTGATGCGGAATATCATACACCTTGTCAAGGCCAAGATAGAGCATGAAGGTGGAACAGGAAAATTCCATGCTGTCGATACGCTGGCGCGAGTACTTGCGCAGGTCAGCGGGGCCAAAAAGCTCTTTCATGGCATAGCCGAAATCGGCATTGATGATGAACTCATCGGCCGTGTGGGTCTCACCGTTTTCAAGCTCAATGCCCGTGATGGCGCGGTCTTTCACGATGAATCGCTTGACCGGCGCATTCTTCACCACCCTGCCGCCTTCCTCTTCGATAATTTTTTCCATGGCGCTGGATATTGCGCTTAAGCCTCCCTGAACATGATAAATGCCGTAGGCATGCTCCACCAGGGGAATAATGGTAAAAAAAGCCGGGCACTCCCAGGCCGACATGCCGAGATATTTCGCCTGAAACGTGAATGCAAGGCGAAGGCTGTCATGGGCAAAATAGTCGCCGAGCTTGTCAAACATGGTGCTGCCCACAGCAAGGTAGGGAACGGCGCGCAGCAGCTTTAAATCTATAAAGTCGGTTATACGCGAATAGGGTTTCTGTATGCAGGGGAAAAGCTTTTCAAAGCGCATAAGCTCATCGTGCAAGAAAATATCATACCCGTCAGGGCTGCCGGGAAATACCGAGGCCAGCTCCTCGTGCATCTCCTGACGGTTACCCGTCATTTTCAGCTCGAAGTCGCTGAACTTGAGACGGTACATTGGTTCGAGCCTGGTCACTTTAAGATAGTCCTCGGGCTTTCTGCCTGTCTCTTCAAACATCTCCCGCAGGATGAAGTTCATCATGAGAAACGTAGGGCCCGTATCAAAGGTGAAGCCGTCAAGCCTGATCGGAGCATTCCTGCCGCCCACCTCGGCTGCCTTCTCAAACACGGTGACCTTGAAGCCCCGGTGCGCCAGAAGCATGGCGCTGGTGAGCCCGCCTGGACCTGCTCCTACGATTATGACCTCTTTTTTGCCCATGGATTGACCTCCATTTTTGTTTTATTATTTTATTATATCTTTGAACAAAAAAACACAACAAGCAAATCAGGCGCGTTGAATAATGTCCTGAGACATGTTACACACAAAACATGACTTCACCCTTTCGCTTCGGGCTGTGCTGCCTGTTTAAAAATGAGCCGATCACGTTCAGGCGAACAACGGCAGGATTCCTGCTGAAAAAGCAGCCCAACGAGCAAAAAAGCCTTCTTGCCGCACTCTGCCTGCACAATGCCCGGTCGCTTCTGGCTGCGCTCACCTATTGCCGCGATCACGGCATCGGCTGCTTCCGCATCAACAGCCAGATTCTGCCGCTCAAGACGCATCCCGAGGTAGGCTACGCCGTCAAAGACCTGCCGGGCGGCAGCGATATCATCGACAGCTTCAAGGCATGCGGCGCATTCTGCCGGCGCCATGATCTGCGCACCACCTTTCACCCGGATCAGTTTATTGTGCTCTCATCTCCCGATCCGGGCATTGTGCGGCGCTCGGTTGCCG
>CAYNVA010000003.1:0-2468 GCA_964400575.1 uncultured Thermodesulfobacteriota bacterium
GCTTATACCCGGCTATGGCCGGGGAATTGTCGAAGACCGGGGCTCGGCAATCAAGGGCCCCGACCGCATTGATCTGTTCTACGATTCACACGACGATGCCCTTGCCTGGGGCCGCTGCCGCGTTCCCGTAACCATAGAAAACAAGTGATGGTGCAGGCTGCGCACTGCAGACCTGCTGCTGTGAAATAAACGCTCGGATTATTCTGCTTGTCATTTCGAATCCGCCACGGCGGAGAGAAATCCAAACAATGACAGGATTTCACCCTGCGGTCGACATGACAAAGCGTTTTGCATAGACCGATACATTGGTTTCTCTCATACGGAATGGGACTTTTTCAACCGCCCACCGGAGTTCAGTTCTTTCTTGACGCACGCGTACCGTTCTACTATAGTTTGCTTCATGCCGAAGCCAATTGCTGTCAATGAAATGAGCTTTGGAAATTATTGCGGGCAATGACCTGCCATAAGAGAGGGGGCGACTTCCATGCGATCCAATGAAGAATCTTCCCTGGCTTCTTTGAGACTTAAATTTTCCGTACACACGCCGGACAACCGGCTTTTGCTGCCGGCAGGCGCTGTCCTTTCCAGTAAGGCCTTAACGAAACTCATCTCTGCAAACACGCCATCGCGGCTGCAGACCCGGACTTTATTCAAGCATGGAACGATACAGCATGACCTGCTTGAGCAGATAAAGATCCCGCCCTACGATTTGATCTTTTCCAATGAGGCAAAAGTCCGCCAGGTCATCACTATGCTGGAAAATTACAAGCTTCCCACACAGGTGCTGGAGTCGCTTGATTATTTCAAGGGGGAAAACTATTATACCTATTGTCACCTACTGAGGGTTTTTACCCTTTCGGCCATCATCGCACTGGATCTGCTGCCTGATTCCCGGGAATGGGCTGCATTTGTTGCAACCGGCCCCACGCATGATATCGGCAAAATCTGCGTGCCCATGCATCTCTTAAAAAAAGAAACACCACTGACCAGAACCGAACGAAGCCATCTGTTTAATCACTCCGCAGCAGGCTATGTTCTGCTCAGCTGCTTTTATCGGGACTACAGGCACCTTGCCGCTGTAGTGGCGCGGGATCATCACGAAAGAAGAGATAGCTCAGGCATACCGCGGGGGATACAGCTCCGGCGGCTCATGGTTGAAACAGTCATTGTATGTGACATATATGATGCGCTGATTTCTTCCCGCTCGTATCGCCCCGAGCCATACGACAACAGAACCGCGCTGGAAGAATTAACCAGAATGGCGGAAATGAAACAAATCGGATGGAAGCCGGTCAGATCGCTGGTGGCGCTCAACCGCAAGACCAGGACTACGGCAAGAGAAGTCAGCGTATCGATTGATAAAAGAGGCACGCCACCCTTGCACAACTTCTATGGCGTTTTGGCCGATTAGTGAAACAATGATACCGGGAAAAATTTTTTCCTGATTGTGTCCGGTCCAAGAGCCGCCCGGAGCGCATTGCCTGCCATTTCAGTAACAAATAAACTTACCAAGCGGTTGCTGCCATGAGCTTCGACCGTTTTTTTTATACTTTAACCGCATGCAATCCACCTGAAAAATCCAAACGCCTTCACACCTGTACATTTTTTCGTCGCAGGACTATCCGGGTAATTTCCCGCGGGCAGTTGATGCGCATGGGCGGCCCGACAAAGCCAAGGCCCCTGTTGATGTAGAGATAGGAGGCGTTTTTATGGTACAGGCCATAGTCCCGCTCATAGAAAAGTTTTGCCAGCGACCAGTTATGGCCGCTTCCGGCAGGTGCGATTATCTGGCCTGCATGGGTATGCCCGGCAAGGGTGAGGCGCACGCCCATAGCAGCAGCCGTCTCAAAAACAGTTGGCCGGTGGGAAAGCAGAACCCTGAAGCCAAAGCCTGGCGCCTGCTGAAGCGCTTTTCCCAGGTTGGGGCTATTCAGGTCGCGTCTCGAGTGGCCCTGTAGATCGTCGATGCCCACAAGCTGCAGCAGGCCGCCGCCTTCGGGCCGAATTTCCCGCCATCCGTTGCGCAGAATCTGCACGCCTTCTTTTTCGAGCCTGCTGCACAGGCGTTCAGTGTCGCAGTAGAAATCATGGTTGCCCAGTACGCCGTAGACGCCGTGTTCTGCCTGCAGGCCGGCAAGCCCTTCAGCCGCCTCATCAATGTAGGAAGAGCCCCAGTTGATGATATCGCCGGTGATGGCCACAAGGTCGGGGGCCATGGCATTGATGCGCCCGACGACCGACTGCAGCGTGGCGCTGTCCATAAACGGGCCAACATGCATGTCGCTTATCTGGACGATGGTGAAGCCGTCAAGGCCTGCGGGCAGGTCCGGAAACGCAAGCTCGACATCATCAACCTTCATCTGTGAGCTACCCACATACAGGCCATAGAGCGACGGCACTGCAACGGGCACGGCAACACCTGCCGCCATCATTTTCAGAAACTCCCTTCGCCGGCCATTGCAATCTGA
>CAYNVA010000004.1:0-4048 GCA_964400575.1 uncultured Thermodesulfobacteriota bacterium
GCCTCGCCCTTTGATCTGGTGGAGGGAGTCCGTTTTTTAAAAGACGGCGGCTTTGTCTCCATGACCGGCGACCGCCTGTGGAGCTCGTCGCAGCGTTCGATCGCAGTGAAATTTTTAGGCCGCGAGGCCCGCATTCCCGAAGCGCCGTTTTACTTTGCTCTGCTCTCCGGCGCGCCGCTCATTATCTTTTTTGTCAACCGCGTCGGCAAAGGCCGATACCATAGCACGCTCTTCCCACCGTATGCGGTTGCGGCAGCATCCCGCAGCCAGCGCGCAGAAGCCATCCGCCAGGCTGTGCAGCAGTATGCCGATATACTGGAGAGCATGGTCCGGCGGTATCCCTTTGAGTGGTATCACTTCGAGCAGTTTATCGGGAGCGTCAAAAATTAGCAGGACGCCGGTTGCATGATGAGCGATTCCAGGGATTGGAATTAAGTGTCAAACCGCGGGCAGCCTCTCTGCTCCACAACCTCACAGATGGTAGGCTCGCTGCAATGCGCCGACATTTACCTTGACACAAAATCGCCCGCAACTTATATATAAACCGTGCGCAGGCTGCCCGCTCAGGTTAAGCATTGAGGTGGTGTAGCGATTCATTTTTGAAAGGATAAGGGCATGGACCATTTCGGCTTATTTCTGGTGAAGAAGGGGCTGGCCAGCTCCCAGCATATCGTCAAAGCTCTTGACACCCAGCGGGGGCGGCAAATGCCGATCGGCAGGATAGCACTGGAATACGGCCTTCTTGACATGAAGCAGATATTTGAAATACTAAACCTCCAGGCAGATGCAACACATGTAAAATTTTGCGCTATCGCATTAGACCTTAGATATCTTGACAAACAGCAGGTTAATTTTCTTCTTGCCATTCAAAGGAGCAGGAGACCGCCGATAGGAGAAATACTGGTTGAGATGGGAGTGATAAGCCCGGAGCAGCTTGCAGTATCCCTGGCAGAATTTGAGAAAGTACAAGATAAAGATAGCACGATCAGTGACACGCAGCTTATGTGTTAAGAGAAACGTGCTGCAAGCTGAAGAGTGTGGGGAGGGGTATCTGCAGCCATCGACCGTAGCCCCGAAGTTTTTTGAAGCCGTCTTTTCAAAGAGGGGAAGTAAGGACGAGAGGTTTATCTTACCGAGCTAGCACGAGAAGGCAGGGGCATAAAACCCCCTGTCTTTTTGTGTTTTGAGGGCATGGCGTTTCAAAAAGGGAGAGTGGCGGGGCAAGAAAAAAGCACTTAAGCTGCGGTAGCCCAAGTGCTTATATTCCAGTATGGATCGCCGGGGACTCGAACCCCAAACCTACTGATTAAGAGTCAGTTGCTCTGCCAGTTGAGCTAGCGATCCGGAATTGCTTTAAAAATTGAAAATATTTTTTATCATAAACTCATGGGTAAATCAATCTGTTTTTTGTCCCCGAAGAGAAGTCTTTGCCGATTGCCCTGACAGGTGCTTGCCCGGAGGTTGCGCAGAGAAAGTGGACGGCATCGGCACTATCTGCTAGAGTTTATTGTGTACGGGGAGCATGGTGCATTTTTCAAAAAAGGAGCCTGTATGAAACAAGAGATAATTCCGGAATTCCTGTGGCACATCGACAAGGTGGCGCTCACCTTCCAGACCACCATTATAACCACCGTAGACGCGCAGGGCAGGGTGAATGCAGCGCCCTACGGCCTTGTCTACCCCTTCAGCACTGGCTCGGACAACCCGCAGATGCTTGTCTGCATCAATACCCGGTGGCACACGGCCCAGAATATCCTGGCGACAAAGGAGTTTACGATCAACTACGCGCCCTTCCCTCTGCTGGAGCAGGTGGCCGTCACGGGCCGCCTGTTTGATGAGGGCGTCAACGAGCTTGAGAAGGCGGGCCTTACCGCCATTGCCTCGCTTCAGGTCAAGCCACCCCGGATAGAGGAATGCTACCAGCATATCGAGTGCAGGCTTGCAAGCGTCATCAGGCCCAATGAGTCGCAGATTAATTTCATCGGCGACATAGTCTCGATCAGCATGAATGAAGAGCTGCTTGGCAAGGACCGGCAGGCAAAAATGCAGGCGGCAGATCCGCTTATGTTCCTTGGTATCAATATTATGACGTTTCTTGACAGCACCTACGGCCGCATAGCACAGATGCGCGACTATACCCCGCCCACGGTGGATCTTGAGGAAAAGAGCTAGCAGGCTGTTGAAAAACGCCCATCTGCTGCGTTGCGTTCATCCTGCTTCACTGCAGCGTACGAAAAGTACGCCTCATTTCGCATGATTTCGAGCGCCTTGCATCTGAGCATTTTTGAACAGCCTGTATGGATTGACTTTTTCAATAACCCTCTAGTGGGCCTTCACATTTGAAATTGTGAGTTCAACAACCTCCCCCAACCTCTCTCGGAGACTTTGTCACAGTTAAAAAATGGACGTGTAGCCGAATCTTTTATATTGAAGAAATAGTAAAATTGCATGCGCCCGATCGTGTCGAGTCACGGGGATTGCGCCCCGTAACCCTCCCACATCACCGGACATGCGGTTTCTCGCATCCGGCGATTAGGCGCATCGGCTTATCCGAAAGCCTCTGATGGCATCTTCTTCCACCAGTTACTCGTACATCGCTTTTTTCCCGGCATCCGTGCCGCCTTCTACTCGCCTTCCCGCTCATCCATGCTTGACGGGCTTCACCCTTGGGCATGTCTTCGCCTGAAGGGTAGTGACCGTAGTTGTCGCGCCCTTGCAGTTTCTGGTGGCTTGCGCTTCTTGCATCAGCCTGCCTTTAGCTTTGTTCCTTTACCTTTCGGCCCTTGGCTCCTCCCGCCTTTCAACGGGCGTCTTCGCTACTATGGCCTCTGCTGACTCCCCACTCGCTCTCACGCACGGGGTCTCCCCGGGTAAGGTGCGCGAACTTTCCCAACGCGCCGCCGGACTCTACCACCCACGTTTCTTTGACAGCCTGTTGGCTTCGCGTTTCCTGGCACGCCCGCCTCCCGTGGCAGGCATCTCTGTCCGTTCGTGTTCCTGCGGCCGTCGGTTTGCCTTCGGCTTCTTTCAGCTTCCCCTTACGGGTTCCACCTTGCCGTTCGGCTACGGTTGCCGCTGTCGGCTCCGTCAGACTCCTTGCATTCTGATAGCTCGCGCCCATGCCGGGCACACTAGGGAACAGGCATGCCTGTTCCCTGCAGCAAGCAGACATTTCAATATATTAGGGAGCATGAGGTAAGAGGCTACCTTTTGTTTGTAAATAATGACACAGTCGTTAAAGCTGGAATCTGGTTTTACGCCTTTTCCCAGCAGACGTGCTTTAATACTTAAACTTTCCCTTTTCATAAATGACGGTCTTTTTGCCGTTTGCAAGAATGGCTGTCACGACCTTGTCCTCCGTGTTCACCAGATCCCAGTGCAGGGCAGAGTCATTGAACCCGAGCGATGTTTTTTTCTCAGCGGTCAACTCGGCAGGGTTGCCGGCATAGGTGTCGGAATAGGATGACCCGACAGCAATATGGCAGTTGCCGAATGCGCCGCCGTAGTTTTCATCGTAAAGGGTATCTGCCATGAAACGGTCGATTTTTGAAAACCGGGTATCGGTAAGGGAAAACTCGCCCACCCTGCAGGCGCCCGTGTCCATGGCGAGCTGCTTTTTCACAAAATCGGCGTTCATCCGGGCATCGATTGTAACGGCCGAGCCTTTTTTAAATTCAAGCCTAACGCCCTTCACGAGATTGCCGCTGCGGTAGGATGGCTGATTGGCATAATAAACGCCCTGGGTGCCGCGCCAGTCGGGCGAGATAAACAGCTCGAAGCTCGGTATATTATGCCCCGAGATGCCGATCCAGCGGCGCCGCTCGCCGTGGGCTATGGTCAGGTCGACTGTTTTGGACTCGATTCGATAGGCCTTGATCTTCATGCTGTTCAGCCACCGCTTGATGGCCTGAGCGTTTTTAAAAATCTCCTCCCATGCAGCAACGGGGTTTTTCGCATTAAGGTAGCATGCCTTTATGACCTGGTCGGTATACTGCCGCAGCGACATGCCCGCATGCTTTGCCACCTGCGGCGTGGGAAGGGTGCACAG
>CAYNVA010000005.1:0-32282 GCA_964400575.1 uncultured Thermodesulfobacteriota bacterium
ATTTCAGCCTTGCTGGTAACCATGATTATGGGAATGTCTTTCGTCTCTCCGTCAGCCTTTAAACAGCGACAGACTTCATAGCCGTCTATTTCAGGCATAATAACATCGAGAAGAATGACATGCGGATTAAATGACTTGGCACAAGCTATACCTTCCGGTCCATTGGGGGCGGTTTCCACAGAATAGCCTTTTTTGACAAGCAGCATGGAGGCCAAACGCTTTATTACCTCATTATCATCAATTACTAGAATTCTGCCTGGCTGTTCAGTCATAATTGGCGGCCTTCCACAGATCGTTTCGATTATAAATCAGGGCACGTTTATAAGTTTATAGCTTCTCTTCCCAATTCGCAGCTGCTCGGCATAATCCAGCTGCACTTCCCAGTCAACCGAAGGATACATTCCACGAAATTTATCCTGGAACGGTTCATGATTTTTCTTCAGTACTGAATTCATATTGCCGTATTGAGAATTGACGAGGTCTACTGATGCCTGATCAATCGCCACAGGGTCGGTAGATGCAAGTATGCCAATATCCGGCACAATACGCTGATCGGCATGTCCGTAGCAGTCACATTGCGGGCTGATATCAGTCAAAAAATTAATAAAAAGCATTTTCTTTTTTTTATGTTGGATAACCCCCAAAGCATATTCAATCATCTTTTCCTGGAAGAGGTGTGTATTTTCATCCCAATTTATTTTAACAGCACCATAAGGACAGACGGTTATACATTTGGCACAACCTATACAAGAACAGTTGTTGATGAAGGCTTTCTTTTTCGCGAAAGCTATAGCCCGTACAGGGCACGTATCAATGCAACGACCACAACCCGTGCATTCATGTATTTCAATGGTCGGGCTGATATCGGTATGCTGTTTCATTTTCCCCTCCCGCGATGCGCAACCCATACCGATATTTTTTAATGCACCGCCAAAACCTGTGAGTTCATGGCCCTTGAAGTGCGAGACGCAGACCAAAGCATCGGCATGGATTATCGCCGAGCCTATCAGCACCTCACTGAAATATTTAGCTTTTATAGGAATTCTTACGTCATCGGATCCGCGAAGTCCGTCGGCAATTATAACGGGAGCAGACATAGCTGTAAAATTAAAGCCATGGATGAGTGCGATAGCCACATGGGATACGGCCTCACTGCGTTCACCTCTATAGAGGGTATTTGTATCTGTTAAAAAAGGTTTGCTGCCGAGGGCTGTAATTGAATTGATAATATCTCGAATAAATATGGGACGGATAAAAGCAGTATTGCCTTTTTCCCCAAAATGGACTTTAACAGCTACCAGATTATTTTTGCTGAGTACAGAAGCAATGCCCGCTTGATCCAGCAAAGCATGTATTTTGTCCGACATATTGCGTGAAGAACTGGCTCGCAGATCTGCAAAATAAATTTTTGCATTCATCCAGATTAATTCCCCGGACCCCTTGGATTGTTTCCAAGACCTTTCAGATAAAATTTATAATTGAAGCTTGTTTCTGATCTTCGGCCAGAGCTTGCGCCACGGGTTTCCATTGATATCTGGCTGCCCCAGCATTGTGCAAAGTAATCAATTCCTATCTCCGAATCAAGCTTGTCAGAACGGTTGTTATTGTAGCGCATATTGAAAAAAGCATACAGCGACGAGAGAAGTTTAAATCTGCCACGAGCCCGATAGCCCTTGAAACGCTGCCATTCATAGACATAGCCGATATCAAAGTACTCATCAAACTGGTTGGCCCACGTCAATAAGGCCTTGTAGTAGCGGAGCCTGTCTTCGGAGTGCATATATGCTGCCTTTGTGCGGAAATAAACTGCTCGGGTTAGATTTAAACGGAGATCTGCGAAAACATCGGAGTAGCTTTTATCAGGGTCACCTTCAGTATATAACCCTCCCTTGGGATGAATAATATTGTACGATTGTCCAATAAGAAAATACCCGAGTTCGTCTTCCTCATATTCCCCTGTTGGCGTGTTGAAGAGTCCGGCAATGCGATTTTTGAGATAATAGCCTACGCGGTGCACTCTGTAGAAATTTTCAGGCACATCGAAATACGGAGTATCGTCCTGGTCATCATTGGCGGTATATTGATAAAAAAGTGTCGGCGAAATCGTATGGCGCAGCTTTTGCACAATTTTGCCGTCAATGGCAAAGACGCGAACAAAATCGGTCGACAGTTTTGAATCAACCGTTGGAAAAATGACAGAATCGTTGCTCCCGTCATCGTTCTTTATCCCCTGATATGATACGCCGCGCACTCCGACTTCCGTATCAAGCTTAAGCCATCCATCACGACTGAGCGGCAGGGAAATCTTCGGATAGACATCAAATCGATTACCCTTGACGCCTTCTTGTCGGTAAAAATAGTCATATGCCGTATCAAACTGGTAAAAAAACGGCGAGTTGGACAGCGGCAGCCGCATAGTTGAAAAAGCAATCTGCGGTAGAGGTTGCGAGATGTAGCGGTCGGAATCGGTCAGATTTCTATAGTACTCGGTTTTAAAAAGAAAGTTGCAGGATTCCCAATTCTTGTTGAAAAAAATCAGCGATTCGTCATAAGGCTGGGATCCGATGCTGATTTTATCTTCTGTTTCGTTTTTTGACCGCCGTACCTCACTTCGATAATCATCATAAAACTCACGGTCCGTTATATAGGAACCTTGCGCTTTGACATATGCATCCTGATTAAAATAGTGTTCACCCTCAAAATTAAGATAGCCGCGCTGGCGCTTCCGATCCCGGGGGTCGCTATATTCATCATCAAAATAGCGGCTGCTCTCATCAGCGAAATACCCATACGCTTTCCCCCAGGAATCCTCCTTCAGCTTGAACCTGTACTCAAGCCCCGTGCCGAGTCCTTTTTTGGATGCAGCATCAAGCCATATGGTCGAATCAGTATTTTCAGACATCGCCCAGAAAAACGAGTTGTTGAATTCAGCTCCCTTGCTAGAAGACTGGCCGATTTCAGGAAACAAAAATCCGCTCTGACGTGTTGTTTTGACAGGGAATACGGCAAAAGGCAGATAGGCGACAGGAATTTTCTTTATTCTAAATATACTGTCCTGTACCGTAGCGTAGCCGTCGATAGTGACATTCATTTTCTTGGCATCAATACGCCAGGGAGGAGATTCTGAATCGCAGGTCGTAACAGTGCCCTGCTTTATCTCATATGTATTAGCGCCGAGCTTTGAAATATCCTTACCGGTTATGTGTAAATTATCCTGTTTAACAAAAAGTTTAGCGTTTTCAACATGACCCATCTGGGTATCAAGATTAATGTTGAAGGCATCGCAGGATAGAATATCGCCGTTTTCGTTCAGCTCAACATTGCCCTTGGCTTCTGTATCCTTTGTTTGAATATTAATTTTTACAAAATCAGCTTTCAGCAACCTGCTGCCCTGCTCGATTTCAACATTTCCTTTGGCGATCAGGTTTTCGCCCTTCTTGTCATAGCTCAATCGTACAGCTTTTATATTGATAGGAAGGGCATCGTCATCAGACTTTTCTGGGCCAAAAAGTTTTGTTGCGGCTAAAGCACCGCTTGCCAAAAAAGTCCAAAATAGAATTATAGCAAGACAATAGGCTGCAAGTTTTTTCATTTTATTTCCCATGATTACAAGGCTATACGGCCTGACGCGCATGGCGTGTATTTCAAAATTATTTCACGAAGTTCACCAACAAGGTAAAGTGATCCGGTTATGCACACGAGATCATTTTCTCCAGCAAGGGAAAGGGCTTTCTTATATGCATCACCTGAGTTTTCATACCAAAATACCTTTTTCTTTTCAGAAAAGCTAATAAATTTTTCAAGTGTTTCACGCCCTGCGGAACGGTCGCTGTTCGGTCTGCACACTATAGTTGCAGAGGCATCGGGAGTCAAGATTTTAAGCATTTCATTGATTGATTTATCCTCCATAACCCCAAGTATCATGATCAGTTTTTGATACTTAAAACTACTGGATAGTGCTTTTTTAAGCGCCCTCCACCCCTCAGGATTATGAGCACCATCAGCAATAACAGTAGGGTGAAAACTGAGTTGCTCAAGACGTCCCGGCCAGCAGACAAACTGAAGCCCTTTATTTAGCGTAGCAGCATCAATTCTATAGCCATGATTGCGCATTTCCAGTGCGCCAACAATGGCCAAAGCAGCATTTCGAAACTGATGATCTCCGGTCAGGCCGCAGTGCAGATTCGGCAGTTTGATGCCGAGACCTTTAAAACTGAAATTCCCCGACTTGCGTTTTTTAATAAAGAAATCCTTGCCGGAAACCAGCATGGTTGATCCTTCAGCGCAGCAGCGTTTTCTGAACACATCCAGTGTAGTAATGGTCCGTACACCGCAAATCAGGGGAATTCCGGGCTTAATTATTCCAGCCTTTTCGCGGGCAATATCCACAATCCTTTTTCCAAGATATCTTTCGTGCTCCATACTAATCGAGGTGATGATCGATACTTGGGGAGTAATAATATTGGTGGCATCCCATCTACCCCCCAGCCCTGTTTCAATAATTACAGGATCTGAGCGGCTGAGTTTGAAATAAAGAAAAGCCATTGCCGTTGTGAATTCAAAGAACGTAATAGTGGCCAATGCATTTTTTTTGCAGATTTTTTTTATCTCTGCGACAAGCTCTGTAACGACTGGTTGCGGGATGCAGTCATCATTGATTCTAATTCGTTCAGTGAAGTCAATCAGATGCGGGGAGGTGTAAAGGCCTGTATCATATCCGGCATGTTTAAAAATAGACTGGAGAAAAGCACAGGTCGATCCTTTACCATTGGTGCCTGCAACGTGTATGCAATTTAGGGACTTGTGCGGATTGCCCAGCAGTGACAGGAGCTTTTTAATATTCTTAAGGCCAAGTTTTATGCCGAACCTCTGTAGCCCGAACAAATAGTCGATTGATTGTTGGTAATGCATATAAAACGTCTGCGAATGGTTATTGTTAATTTTATTTGGAGAAAAAACCTCATTTTTTTGACTATCGTGAGAATAGATTTTTTAGCTAGTCTGCCATAAGCAACAGTGATTTAAAAGAAAAATAGAAAGAGGTGAAATTGGTCTCCATATCTTGTGACATAAAAATTAAATGCAACAACAAAGTACAATTTTAGTGTTATTGTTTGATCTGGGTATCTGCCAGTGCTTGACAAACAATATACTATAAAGTATTAGATATCAGTCTCCGGAGTCATGCATACCGTATATAAAGTAAATATACAGGGTGTTTGAACGATAGGGTTGAGCGGGTAACGGCTTTACCTCCCGGATTGGGAAGGAGACGGGTATGATAGCTATATTTATTTATTCTGCATTCAGACCCGGTACTCCGAAACTTGCTAGTGTCGGGTTTTTTTATGCCTAAACTGCTTGATACGTATAACCGCCATATAAATTATCTCCGTATTTCAGTCACAGACCGTTGCAATCTGCGTTGCATTTACTGCATGCCCAAGGAAGGCCTCTCGCTAATCGGCCACAGCGAAATTCTCAGTTATGAAGAAATTATCAGGGTAGCAAAAAGCGCTGCGCTCAAAGGCATAACTAAAATCAGAATTACCGGCGGTGAACCTTTGGTGCGCAAAGGTATTAATGATTTAGTCAGTTTACTGAACCATATTCCTGGCATCAATGAGCTTAGTATTACTACCAACGGCATCCTGCTGGAGGCATGTGCCGAATCGCTTTACCGTGCAGGTATAAAAAGAATCAACATAAGTCTTGACACTCTTGATCCAGAAAAATACAAAAAAATTACTCGTGGTGGCGATATAAACACCGTGATTGCCGGCATACGCAAGGCCCGGCACGTGGGCTTTAATCCAATCAAAATAAATGTGGTTGCAATGCGCAATGTCAACGATGATGAAGCGGTTGATTTTGCAAGGCTCACCATTGACCGCCCGGTTCATATACGTTTTATCGAATTCATGCCCGTTGCCGGTCAAACTACCTGGCAGCAGGCGCAATTCATTTCAAGCCGGGAATTACAGGAGAAAATCAGTGCTCTCGGTGAACTTATACCCCTTGACATGGACAAACATGCTGGCCCGGCCAGCATGTTTCAGCTGCAGGGCGCGCAGGGAAAGCTTGGATTCATTAATGCCCTCAGCAACCACTTTTGCGGTACCTGTAACCGGCTTAGGCTGACAGCGGACGGCAAGCTGCGGCCTTGTCTTTTTTCAGACAATGAAATCGACCTCAAACCACTGCTTCGTGGCGGATGCAGCGATCAAGAGCTCACGGAAATCATAGATCAAGCGATTCTTTCAAAACCACGGCAGCACACCATACTTGAGCCTACCTACAAAAAATGCGGTAGGAACATGTCGGCTATCGGAGGCTAAAATACAGCTTTTATGACGCAATGTGTTTCCGTTCAAAAAATAATCACCGTTTCCGGACTATATTCAGGCATTGGGAAAACTACTCTGTCTGAATGCATTGTGGCAATCGTCCCCGCTATTGCTGCCATAAAAATTACCATAAACGATTATATAACAGAAATATCTGAAAATGATTCTTCCATAATGGTTGAGGGCAAGGACACATGGAGGCTTAAAACTAGCGGCGCGGGGAAGGTGATCTGGATTCAGTCAACAGAAGCAAATTTGCACAATGCACTTCCTGACGCGCTTGATCGTGCGGCAGGCTTTGCTAGTGTACTTATTGAGGGCAATAGCGTCCTGCGATATATAAAGCCTGATATTGGAATTTTTTTGTGTGATGAAAGAATCCTGGACGCACGAGCCTTAAAACCAAGCCGGCTTGAAGCGCTTAAAAAGGCTGATGTTGTGATAAATAATATGCGAATAAATTCAATAAAAACAGAATTTGAAGTTGAAAAAAAAATAAGGGGAATCAACAAGACCGCTCCCGTGATTCCCCTGAGTCTTTCAAGCAAGATAGAAACATCTGCCTATATTAACCAATTATTATCAAACAGCGGTTTTATTACATAGCCATCAAAGCGCTTTTATCAGTTTGCCTTTTAGTGCTTCCTTCGTTTGACTGCCGACAATCTGTTCAACGATAGTACCATTCTTGAAAAGAATCAGCGTGGGGATGCTTCGAATGCCATAACGTTCTGCGATCATTTGATTCTGATCAACATTTACTTTTCCTACCTTAGCCTTGCCACTGAACTCAATGGCAAGTTCATCAATAGTCGGTGCAAGCATACGGCAGGGGCCGCACCATTCGGCCCAGAAATCAACAAGTACAGGCAATTTTGACTGGAGCACTTCAGTATCAAAATTTGCTTCGGTTAAGGTTACTTCGCTGCTCATACAGGTCTCCTTGATAACGATAAGATTTTGAACTTTGTAGCATGGATATAGTGCATAATCAAGGATGAAAATTTTGAATAAAATAACTATGGAGCCTGTCATAAACACGCATAGCCCCCTGCTATTGTCATACTATTGACTTGACTTTTTTCATGCCCTCGCTATTATGATTTCACTTATTACATACTCATTAAATGAAGGAGATATAAAAATGAAAAAAGCTGTAATCGTAAGCGCTGCAAGAACACCGGTCGGCAAATTCGGTGGATCACTGAAGGACATTCCCGCCTATCAGCTGGGCTCAATTGCAATCAAAGAGGCAATTCTGCGAGCAGGCTTAAAGCCAGAGCAGATTGATGAGGTTATTTTCGGCCATGTGCTGACCACGGCCCAGGGCCAGAATCCTGCACGGCAGGCTTCTCTGAATGCGGGCATCCCCAAGGAAGTGCCGGCGTTCACTATTAATAAAGTGTGTGCATCCGGTCTTAAGTCGGTTGCCTTGGCTGCTCAAAGCATTAAAGCTGATGATAATGAAATTGTTATTGCAGGCGGCCAGGAAAACATGAGCGCTACGCCGTATGCAGTACCTGCCGCCCGCTGGGGCGCCCGTATGAACAATGCTCAACTTATCGACTGCATGGTTTATGACGGAGTCTGGGAAAAATTCAATGATTATCACATGGGCTTGACAGCAGAAAATATAGCTGAAAAATATAATATATCCCGTGAAGAACAAGATCAGTTTGCTCTGCAGAGCGAAAATAAGGCTGAAAAAGCAATTAAGTCGGGCCTGTTCAAGGATGAAATTGTTCCTGTTACGATACCGCAGCGAAAAGGAGAACCTTTAATTTTTGATACCGATGAATATCCGTCACTCGGCACAACGATTGAAAAACTTGCAAAAATACCCCCTGCTTTCAAGAAAAATGGTGGTACAGTTACAGCAGGTAATGCCTCAGGCATTAACGACGGGGCTGCTGCATTTGTGGTCATGTCGGACGAGAAAGCCAAAGAACTTGGCAAGACAGCAATGGGCACAGTTCTTTCTTATGCCTCAGGTGGTGTTGATCCTGCTTTTATGGGCATGGGGCCAATTCCTGCGGTCCAAAAGGCTCTCGAAAAGGCCGGCCTTAAAGTTAGCGATATTGATTACTGGGAACTTAATGAAGCATTTGCTTCGCAGGCAATTATCTGTGTAAAAGAGCTTGGCATTGATCCTGCTAAAGTTAACCATAATGGAGGAGCAATTGCTATCGGCCATCCGATTGGTGCAAGCGGTGCCCGAATTTTGACAACAATGCTGTACCATATGAAACGCATAAACGCTAAGATTGGCGTTGCCTCACTTTGCATTGGAGGCGGAATGGGACACGCATTGGTTATCCAGCGCTAAAATTGAATTGACTGCAAATAAGCCCTGAATGATTATTTATTCAGGGCTTATTTTTAGGCATAGCTATAAAGATATAGTTAATGATTAAATTAGTAATTTATTTAAATAAATTATTAATTTTAAACAAAAAAAACTTTCAATGAATAGAAAAAGGCTTCAAAATCATGGAAAAACAGAACTAATTTTCAAAAAAAAACTCAACATAAAATACCTTTTGCCGATGAAAAGATTTGTAATAAACACAATTTTTCTTCTTTTGCTCGTGTTGATCATAGCTCTGACTATATTCGGTAAACGAGGTTTCATACATTTGATGCGTTTGCAGGAAGAACTACACGAAATTGAGAATAATAACAGTAAATTAAAGCTCGAAAATGAAAAATTAAAAATAGAGATAATCAGCCTTAAAGATAATTTACGTTATCTGGAAGAGCTTTCACGAAATGAATTGGGACTCGCACGTGAAGACGAACTGATATATAGATCGGAAAAAAAGAAGTAGATCATTTATGTTGAGGATATCATGATAAGTATTTTTGCCCCCAAGAATTTAATTGGTCTTGATATCGGTACAAGCACTGTTAAGATCGTCGAACTAGAGGAAAATAAAGGAAAATACAGGCTAAAAAATATTGGAATAGTAAAATTACCCAGAGAAACTATTAATAATGGGGTTATAATTAATGCGGATCCTCTTGTTCAAGCAATTAAAAGCCTGCTTTCATCACTTAAAATAACAAACAAAAACGCAGCGGTCTCAGTATCAGGGAACAATGTTATTATAAAAAAAATAATACTGCCACTCATGACTGAAGAGGATCTTGAACTGATAATTGCAAATGAGGCTGAGCAGTATATCCCGTTTGACCTTGATGAAGTCAATATTGATTTCCAGATTCTGGGCGTTAATGAAGAAAATGTTGAGAAAATGGATGTTATGCTGGTGGCCGCTAAAAAAGTTAATGTTCAGGATTACCTGGACGCACTCAACACTGCAGGCATAAAAACAAAAATTATAGATATTGATATATTTGCAATGGAAAATATGTTCGGCATCAATTATACGCATGAAGAAAATGAAATTTGCGCTTTAGTTGACATTGGGGCAACTATTACAAATATAAATATAATAAAAAATAACGCGTCTATTTTTAATAGAGATGCTCCAATGGGTGGGAATTCAATAACAGAGGAAATACAAAAAGAGCTTTTTGTAAGTTACGAAGAAGCGGAAATACTAAAAACAGGCGAGATTATAGAAGGTATCGACAAGGAGTTGCTCGATCAAACTATTACAAAGACCGTCTCTTCAATAGCCCGAGAAATACAACGCACAATTGATTTTTTTACAGGTCAGACACTCGTTGAAATCAGTCATATTTATTTGAGTGGCGGCACAGCAAAAATCCAAAGCCTTAAAGAAATGCTCGAAGACAAATATAATGGCCAGGTCGAGATTGTAGATCCATTTAAAGCAATAAAATACGATAAAAAAGTTTTTGATGCCGAATACATGAATGCCATTGCACCGATTGCTGCTATTGGTGTGGGACTAGCTTCCAGGAAAATTGGGGGTTGACATCTTATGATTAAGATAAATTTATTACCATATCGAAATGAGCGAAAGACTGAAAAAATCATACAGTTTGCGATTGCCAGCGCAGTTCCCATAGTGCTTATGCTCTTAGTCATGATTGTTGTATGGGTTTTTAATAAATCTCAAATAACTGCGGTTGAAAATCAAATAGCGCAAATCAATAGTCAGATTGAAGCCTGCGCACTTCAAATGAAGGAAATTGACAATTATAAAATCAAAAAAGAAGTTCTCACAAAAAAAATGGATGTGATTACAAACCTTACAAAAGGCAAAGATGGCCCCGTACATTTATTGGACGAACTGTCTACGGCAATGCCTGGGAATTTATGGCTGACAGGAATTAAACAGAAAGGCTTATTGCTTGAAATTGAAGGGAAAGCGATTGATTATATTGCGGTATCTAATTACATGATCAACTTGGACAAATCAGCTTATATCAGTGATGTTGATCTTAAAACTATCAGCACAGATGCAGTCGGACCAAAAGACGCAAAAAGTGGTTCACTGAAATCCTTTGTCATCACCTGCAAAACAACCAATACCCCTGAAAAGACAGGTTGAGGCTCATAATGCCAAACACAGCCCTTGAAAAAATAATAAAAATCCCTGATTCGCAAAAAGTTACAGTTTTGGTTTTGCTTATCGCAGCAATGCTGTTTGCCTACATATTCTATGTTTTTAATCCGCAGAGAGAATTGTATAGCACTCACCTGGAATCCCTTGTCAATCTTCAAGCAAAAAATAATGAGCAGCAAAGTATACTTGCAAATTTACCAAGGTTTAAACAGGAATTGAAAGTACTTCAATTGGCTTTCGATGATGCTCTGAAAATGCTGCCTAATGCCCGGGAAATTCCCAATCTCATTACAAGTATTTCTACATTTGCTCAAGAATCAGGGTTAGAAATTAATCTATTTCAACCAAAGCCTGAAGTGGCGATGGATTTCTATGCGCAGATTCCGGTTGAAATGAAAGTAACAGGTCAATACAACCAAATTGGTATTTTTTTTGATAAACTCTCAAAACTACCCAGAATTATTAACATAGAAGATTTAACCCTTGCTTCAAAAAAAATTGCAAAAGGCAATTCTATATTACTTGATGCTTCATTTAAAGCAACAACATTTAAATTCATTGAACAATCTGGTGCAACTAATGCAGGCAAAAAAAAGTAGTCAAAAAATATTAAAAAGTACTAGTAATGCAATGTTTTTATTTTTTATTTTCCTATCAACATTACTAATCCTAAACTCCTGTTCAGAAAAGCCTCAGGTACCGGCACCTGTACAACCTCAAACCCAGGAAGTCAGCACAAAAAATGATGTTCAAAAACAAATTAAAAAAACAGAGGATGACAAAAAAATAACTCCTTTTCAAGAAATTTATACGTACAACCCAAGTGGTAAGGTTGACCCTTTTGTGCCGATGATATCCGAAAAAATTGGGGGGGATGCGCCTATAAAAAATACTGCTTCAAAAAAGCCTGAGCAGGAAGTCCCGCTGACTCCTTTGCAAAAACTTAATGCTGATGATTTTACTCTTGTAGCAGTGATATCAACACCAAAAGGGTTATGTGCACTTCTTGAGGATCCTGCCATGAATGGCTTTATAATAAAAGAAGGCATGCAGATTGGCAAAAAAGCTGGTGTGATAAAAAAAATATTCTACAACAGCGTGCTAATCGAAGAAAAAACCGATGAGACCCAGGAAAATTCTGAAAAAAAAATAATGACATTAACTCTAAGAAAAAAATAGTTTGAGGTCGGCATGAAATACACTATTCGTTCACACTACGTAATTATTTTTGCCTTTGTACTTGCTTTTAGTTGCTCCTCTAAGAAAGATATTCTTAATAAGCAGAGCGCTACCGTGACATCGCAAGAAAAATATGCTGACAATGGATCAAATATTCAGGAGGGACCCAAAGAATTAACTCAAAATAAAATTAATGATATTCGCATTTCTGAAGATCGCGGAGGGATCGATGTTTTTATCAATTCTGACAGCAAGCCCAACTATACCCATTTTAAACTAGCCAAGCCCGACCGCATTATATTAGATATTCCCGACATTGCTAATGAGGAGCCCTTAAAGGAACTGAGTCCTGACAGTGGCATGATAAGCACAATCAGGAGTTCCTTGATGTCTGATAAAGACCTTAAATACCTAAGAATTGAAATAGTTCTAAAAAACGAGGTTGTCTATTCAGCTCAAAGCAATGACAATACTATTATAGTCAACATAAAAAACAAGCCCTCACATCAAAGTGAAGAGACAGTGACTAAAGAGTCTTCTTCGGATTCATCACTGCTGGTAAGTGCCCAGAATCAGAATATTGGAAAAAGCAATTTAATAAAACTTCAGATAAAAAATGCTTACCCCCGATTTACCTCATATAAACTGGCCAATCCAGCGCGACTTGTGCTTGAGTTGGAGAATGTACAAAATAAAATGCAATCCGGAGCTGTCAATATAAATGAAAATTTTCTTAGCAAAATCCGTTTTGGGCAAAAAGATAAAAATCTAAAAATAGTTTTCGACATGCGAGGCAATGAAATCCCTATTTATGAAATAAGACAGGATGCTCCCCATGTAATAGTTGCACTCGGTCCTGATGCATTAGTATCGACTGCAAACAATAAAGCCCCCCGTGATGCGCAGACAGCTGAGGGAAAACCGGAAACAGAAAAATTAGCAGAGCAGCTCCCAGCAGCAGAAAAAAATGACCCCTCATCAAAAAATCAAACTAAGGGGGATGAAATCTATACGGGTGAAAAAATATCCCTTCATTTTAAAGATGCGGATTTAAAAAATGTTCTGCGACTCCTTGGCGATATAGGCGCCATTAATATGACTATTGGCGAAAAAGTTTCGGGCAGAGTAACCCTGAAACTGGAGAACATTCCTTGCGATGAAGCCCTTGACATTGTTTTGATTAATAATGGACTTGATAAAACGGTTACACCGCAATATACGCGGATTGATACTGTTGAACAAATCAAAAAGTTTAATGATGATCGCGCATTGGCAAAAAGATCCCATGAACAAGCTGAAGACATGATCATTAAAACTTTTGCCATAAGCTATGCACAGGCAACCAATCTCGCAGCATTTATTAAGCAGATGAACGTACTGACGCCGAACAGAGGCAGTATTAATTTTTTTGATCTTACTAATAAATTAACAGTTTCCGATATTCCATTAGTTATTGCAAAGGTTCAAAAAATAATTGAAGAGCAGGATATACCGACAAGGCAGGTCATGATTGAATCAAGGGTCGTGCAGTCGGCTCCAAGCTGGGTTAAAGATTTGGGCATTGCGTGGGGGGGTACATATCAAGGCCATGGCAATAACGCTCAAATCCCGATAAGAGGAGCTGCTGGAGGTAACAGCGTTGTTAATTTGCTGGGTTCTGCTAATGGTGCAATCAATATTGGCTATATAACCGACAAGTATGCACTAGACGCCACGCTGACGGCTCTGGAAAATGAAGATAAGCTCAAAATACTTTCCAATCCGCGGTTACTCACGCTTGACAACAAGGAAGCCTCCATTAAACAGGGTGTTCAGCTGCCCTACTTGAAACTCAATGAAAACGGCGTTACATCTACAGAATTCAAGGATGCTGTTCTTGAAATGAAAGTTAAGCCAAAAATAACCGCAGCAAATACAATAGCTATTTCAGTAGATGTCAAGAAAGATCAGAAATCAGCCCAAACCGGAGCAGGAAACGAACCGGGCATTGATGTGCGTCAAATTAAAACCGAATTGCTTGTGGAAAGCGGTAAGACTGTCGTTATTGGCGGCATTTATGAAACAACAAAATCTAAAAACATAAAAAAAGTTCCCTTATTCGGAGACATACCTTTTATTGGCAGGTTTTTGTTTACCAGTGTTAAAGAAGAAGACACTCTTACTGAAATGCTTGTATTTATAACTGTGACCGTTGTCGAGTCACCTAATAATGTTAATATTGAAGCAAAAGATAATAAACGCTGAATCATACATTTTGGAGGATACAATGAACCATAAACAATCACTTTCGTTTATTGTACTTATATCGCTCATTACTGTTCTTGGCTGCAGTGGTGCGACAACGCAAACCACAATAACTCCTACGGCTACTACCAATGTCAGATTTGTACCAGCCGATAACACGGTTGTTCTTGCAGGAATTCGCAATGTTGCCATTTTCCCTTTTGCCGATTATTCGCATCAGCAGAATCATCTTGGCATTGATGAATGGGGCGGGAATATAAAAATTATTGAAGCAGTAACAGACCAATTCACCGCTCACGGTATAACTGTTGCTGTCCAGGAAGATGTCAACACCCTTCTGGTTGATGAAAAAATTATTCGCCCGATAGACGAAGATAAATACCTTATACATGGAACTGTTGAATCGCAGGATGACAACTATAAAAAAATCAGTACGCCTGAATATGAAGTTGGAAATACCGAGCACTCACCTGATATGGTCAATGAAATTTTAAAGGTCATTAATGTTACTGACAAGAAAAAGAAAAAGACAGCTGCAGCCTCCCCTGTGCTTCAGGGTGCAACAGTCGGGTTGCCAAAACAAAAAATTGTGGAACTTGGCGACAAACTTGGTGTTGATATTATTGTACGCGGTCGAATCATTGACTATGGGTATAAGGATATTGGAACCCTCAATCCTCTCTATCGCGGCTTTATTCCCGTTGTTATCGACTCAGTAAAAGATACTTTGTACGGCGCCACTAATGCCTATGGCTATGAAAATGATCTCGAAAACGTCGAAAACATGGCGGTTGGAGGTTCACTGGGCTATGCTGTCGGTGAAAAAATAAAGAACGGGGATACCTACGGCGCTCCCGGACTTGCGCTCGGCACTGCTTCCGGCTGGATGGCCTCACAGCATCCCAAAAAGGCAAAAAGGTCGGCTGTTGTTCAGGTACGTCTCTACGCGCAGAATGCAACCAATGGAGAAGTGCTGTGGTCCAACAGAGCCGAGATTGTATATACGCCGAAAAGCAATTTTGCATATGATGAAACTCATGCCAAGACCATGTTTGACAATGCAGTTAAAAGTGGTATTAAACAATTAATGGATGATTTTTTCAAAGAAGCAGCCGACTACACGCATGCCAAAGACGATATAAATGATAATGCAACAACGTATATAGATGCAAAACCGGGTGTGTAAAGGAGCCTTATAATGTTCAAACGACTTATTCTCTTAGCAGCAGCACTTGTTTTTTTATGCTCAAGCGCCGGGGCGCAGCTCATGAATTCGCCGTGGCCTAAGATTCACAATACTGTTGAAAACACCGGCTATACAACAAATATAGGTACGGCAATCGGACGATTAAAATGGATAAAAAATACTGAAAAACCGATCACCTCATCTCCTGCGCTTGATAATAATGGCAGAATCTATTTTGGCTCACTCGATACTTATTTCTACTGTTTAAACAGGGAAACCGGTGATCTTATTTGGAGATATAAAACTGGCGATGCCATAGAGCACTGTTCGCCTGCAATCGATGTCAATGGCTTTGTCTATATCGGGTCTAACGACAAAAAATTATATGCCTTTGATACTAACACTATAGATGCAAATAACCCTCAACCTACATGGGTTGTTACGGCTACTTCAGGAATCTACGGATCACCTACTATTGCATCTAACGGCAACATACTGTTTGGCACTTCAGACGGTTTTTTTTATTGCATTGATCCATTAGCTCAATCTCCATATCCTGCTCCAAACAATGCCTTAACATCCCATATTTGGTATCAACAGTTACCCGGCATATGGTCCACCCCTACAATAGATAATACGTATTATTTAACATATTCTCCATACGGCCAACCTACTGTTATTATAGGCTCTTTGTCAAATGAACTACGTACTGAATTAAAGTATACATTAGCAACCTCTCCCTTCGTTAACTGCTATTTCATTGACGCTAATCCAATTAAAGTCACATTACATTTTACTTGGTTCATTTTTGACGTAGAGTCTGGTGCGGAAATTTTTACAGGCCCCCGAGAAGTAGCCGGAAGAACTGGAGTTTTTGGTTCCATAGTACAAACCGGCCCCAATGAATTATTGATACCTACAGAAGATGGTATTTTTAATGACAGCTGGGGCTACGCAGGTGACACTATTACTCGTAATTATCCTACAGACAATAGCTGTGATCCAATTGTCTCACCAATAGTTAATTCCAGCCGGCCTACTGCAGGTGGAAGAATATTAGCCACCCCTGCTTTGCTGCCGGAAGGCTCCTATTATCTTGGACATGGCAATATCATGACGAGATTTTTTCCAACAGGTTCCGAGTATTTTTCTATCGTTGCAGCAGGATCTATTGAGTCTTCCGCTGCGGTTGATGAAACATTCAGTGTCTATTTCGGCTGCAATGGTGGCGTCTTTTATTGCATCAATACTAATACGCCAGGAAATCCTTTGCGGTGGAGATATCCTGAGATCGGCAACCTTACTAAAAAAGACGGCTCTCCTGCTGAAATTATATCATCACCTGCCATTGATAATGATGCCAAGCACTCAATCTATTTCGGCGCCAGCGACGGCAACATGTATGCTTTTTATGACGGTGCATCAATTCAAGGCAAAGTTACAACAGATGGAACCACACCTGTGGCATCAGTTGAGATTACATTAAAAGACTCGGCTAATATGGTAGTGGCTTCCACTTCAACAAACACTGCAGGCACTTTTGAATTTTTTGGAATTAAAAGCGGCCAATACACCTTAATACCCAAAAAAAATGGTTTAATTTTTAATCCGGCCGAGGCGCCGGTTACACTTGGGAATCTTGGTGCTTATGTTGAGTTTACTGCCGCAATTGCTTTTACCATCACCGGCAGGGTTGTGCGTGCAGCGGGCGCCACAGGACTGCCCAATGTTTCTGTAGGGCTCATTACCAGAAATTCCTCAGGGGTGATTGTCTATACAGACAACTCCATAGTTACAGATGTCAATGGCTATTACACTTTCACAAACATAGGCTTTGGAACTTCAGAAATAACTCCGTCTCTATCAGGTTGGGGTTTTGATCCTCCCGCAATAACGCAGGCCATCCCTGTAGGGACTGCAGGTGGGCAGACATACACTCTGGCTAATTTTGAAGGAACTCTGGGTTACCAGGTTTCGGGCGTTGTCATAAACCCCACTACTAATCTCGGCATTGGAAATGTTACAGTACGAATAGAAGGTGCCACATCATTTACTCCAGTAGAAATGACTACAGCTCCTGATGGCACCTACTCGTTTACAGGGCTTACCAATGGGACTTATCAAGTAACACCCTCCTATGGCATATATATTTTTTCACCACCAAACCGAACAGTCGTGATAAACAATGCCAGCGTGCTTAATCAGAATTTTTACGGTACCCCAGGCGGGGTTTCAACCGGCGGGCTGCTCAACTCACCCTGGCCCAAAATACACAAAGATGTTAGAAACTCAGGCTACACGAGCGAAGTTGGCACTGCCATTGGTAAGATTAAATGGAAATTTCTTACTGAAAAGCCAATCACCTCATCTCCCATATTAGACAATAATAACAGGATTTACTTCGGTTCTGCCGACAAGAATCTGTATTGTCTGGATAGAACCACCGGCGGCCTTATCTGGAAGTACGAAACAGGCGATTATATTGATCATTCATCTCCCGCCATAGATGTAAACGGCATATTATACATCGGTTCGGCCGATTCTAAACTCTATGCTTTTGACACAATTAATATTGATCTCGCAAATCCGCAACCGTTATGGACATTTCCAACCTATGCCGGTGTTTATGGTTCACCAACTATTGCAGATGATGGTACAATCATTTTTGGTTCTGCCGATGGTTTTTTATATGCATTAAACCCCACAGATCCGCCATCAGTAAAATGGCAAATAAATCTTGGTACACTGTGGGCAACACCAACTATTGATTATGTGTATCCAACAATACCGCCCCATCCGTGGTACGCATCAGCCCCAGTTGTCCTGATTGGTTCAACGCTGCACAGTGCGCAACTTGCTTTGAATGCCCCTCCGAAAAGCGTGTCTTGCAGTAAAATTTATACTGATGATTTAACGCAGACTGTAGCTTCAAGCTTTTATGTGCTGGATTTAGAATTTGGTACTGAGCTGGCATATGGTCTCCGTTCTACGACGGTAGACGGTATCGGCATATACGGATCAATAGGTATTCAGACTAACGGTAATTATATATTTCCCTTTGAGGGTGCCGGCGTTGGCGTCGGTTGGATTGGCGCAGATAGTGTAGCAGAACTTTACCCATACGATAATAATACATGCACACTAGTGCCTAGTACAGCTTCCAGTATTGCATTTGCACCTGGTTCTGGAAGAGTTGAGGCAACTCCTACCGTTACACCGACAGGCTATTTCTATATAGGTCAGGGCGATGTTTTAAGCAGAATCAATCCCTCAAATTCAGCTGATTTTATTTATACAGCAGAAGGCGAGATACGATCTTCTGTTGCAGTTGATGGCAATGCTAACGCATATTTTGGTTGTAATGGAGGCGTTTTTTATTGTATCAACTCAAATTCACCCGCACAACCGCTGCGATGGCGTTATCCTGAAACGGGAAATCTTGTTAAAACGAACGGTGACGCTGCCGAAATAATTTCATCTCCAGCTATCGACAATGATGTTAAGCATTCAATTTATTTTGGTGCCAGCGACGGGGCAATGTATGCTTTTTATGATGGTGCATCAATTAGCGGCAAAGTTACTACGGATGGAACCACACCTCTGGCAGCAGTTGAGATTACATTAAAAGACTCGGCTAAAAAGGTAGTCGCTACCACTTCAACAGACACTGCCGGAAATTTTGAATTTTCCGGAATCGGCAGCGGCCAATATACCGTAAAAGCCCAAAAAGATAATTTTATTTTTAATCCGACCGAGGCGCCGGTTACACTTTCAAATGTTGATGCTTATGTTGAGTTTACTGCAGCTTCTGCCTTTACCTTCACCGGCAGGGTTGTTAGTGCTGCGGACGGCACAGGACTGCCTAATGTTTCTCTTGCACTTGTCACGAGAAATGCGTCACAGGTGATTGTCTACACAGACAACTCTACAGTTACCGACGCTAATGGCAATTACACGTTCATTAACATAGGATATGGAACTTCAGTAATAACTCCGTCTCTGGCAGGCTGGGGCTTTGAACCGCCCTCAATCACTCAGGCTATTCCTCCAGGCACCGCTGGCGGCAGGACCTACACACTGGCAAATTTTGAAGGGACTCTGGGCTACCAGGTGTCAGGCAAAGTCATAAACCCCGAGGACAATACCACTAACAACGGCATTGAAAATGTTCAGTTAACATTAACAGGTGATTCAGCATTTACCCCGGTAGAAAAGTTTACGAATCCTCAGGGCATGTATTCGTTTACTGGTCTGCTAAATGGAACCTATACAGTGACCCCATCACTGGGCCTTTACAAATTTTCACCAAAGACACTGAGCGTAGAAATAAAAAATGCAAGTGTTCTTAATCAGAATTTTTACGGCGCAACAGGCCTGACAATTTCAGGTACCATAAAACTGTCCGGCTCCGATACTTCTTTTGATGGTTTTACGGTGAATCTCTACAGGGACGATGAAACCTTATGGTCGAAAATTTTCAACCGTAACAAGCCCCGCACCCTTGTTGCAACTGTAGCAGTAGCCTCAAACGGTTATTTTATTTTCATGGGAATAACGGCAGGCAAATATATTGTAGAGCCATCTGCTGTGGGCTATGGTTTTGACCCGGCATCTACAAAGGTATCAGCATCTCTAACCGATGTGGCAAACCTTATTTTTAATGCATCAGCCGGATTTTCTATTTCAGGCAAGATTGCAAATATTATTGGCTTTCCGCAGTCCGGCATCATTGTAAATTTGACTAATGATGCGACTGGTGTATTGAGTACAACAACGACCAACCTTGACGGAGGCTATACCTTTACCGGACTTGAAGCCGGCATATATACTGTAATGCCTGAACCATCAGATTTTTATACTGTAACACCGGCGACAAAGAGTGTAACCATCGCATTGGAGAACCAAAGAAAGATAAACTTCCTGGTTTTCTCTTTTTGCACCAAAACGTATATAACGCTGCCCTTCTGGGGAACAAATGGTTCTGTTGTTAATATTATAGGAACAAACTTTGGCCCACCGCCAACGGACAATGTGACGGCTGTAGCCATAACGCTTTCAGACGGTACCGAAGCCAGCTACCCGGCAGGCGTTTACTTTGGCACCAAGGATCCGACTACATGGGTCAAAGCTTCGGTGCAAAGCTGGACTCCGTTTTATATTACAGCTGAAATGCCCTTGATGGACATTAGATTGATGCGGGTGTGGGTCGTGAGAGCCGGCCTGACAACATGCATCAAGATTGTGCCAACAAATTTCTTTATAAATACGCGAATGTAGAAAATTTCGTCTGCCCTTTCCCCAGTAAGGCACAAGTTGAAAAAACTTGTGCCTTACTGGTTTTAGAATTGCCCTCTGTTTTTTTCTGTGTTAATAATCCAGAAAACTTCATCATAAAGGTATAAAAAGATGTTGCGCTATTTGACCTCGGGTGAATCACATGGCCCTTGCCTGACCGCTGTCATTGATGGACTGCCGTCCGGACTTAGACTTGCGGCTGAAGCAATCAATAAAGATCTTGCCCGGCGCCAAGTCGGTTATGGCCACGGCAAACGCATGGACATAGAGAAAGACCGGGTTGAAATTCTTTCCGGTGTGCGATCCGGCAAAACGCTCGGCACGCCAGTCACGCTTCTCATTCATAATCTTGACTGGCCCAACTGGCAGCAGAAAATGAACGCTGCGCCTGTCGGAAAAAATCCTGCAGCCTCTATTACCCAGCCGCGCCCAGGGCATGCTGATCTGCCGGGAGCAATGAAGTACGATCATAAAGATATTCGCAATGTGCTGGAACGGGCCAGCGCGCGCGAAACGACGACGCGTGTGGCGGTCGGGGCAGTCTGCCGTGCTTTTCTTTATTCTATGGGCATACAGGTAATGAGCTTTGTGACTGAAATTGGCGGTATCAAGATTCCCTGTTCAAACATTGATCTGAAAACCAGATTCAGATTAGCTGAAAAATCCGACCTCCGCTGCAGTTGCCCTGCTACAGAAAAAAAAATCATGGCTTTGATTGATTCCTGCAGAGTTAGCGGAGACTCTTTAGGCGGTGTTTTTGAGGTTGCAGCTACGGGATTGCCCGTGGGCCTTGGAAGTTATTCACAGTGGGACACACGGCTCGATGGAAGGCTTGCGCAGGCTGTCATGAGCATACAGGCGATTAAAGGGGTTGAAATAGGGCTTGGATTTGAATCAGCCCGTACGAGCGGTTCACGGGTGCATGATGAAATTTTTTATTCAGAAAACAAGGGTTTTTACAGAAAAACAAACAATGCAGGCGGCATTGAAGGAGGCATCTCCAATGGTGAACCGCTACTGCTTCGGGCAGCCATGAAGCCGATTGCAACACTGTACACCCCTCTTCGCTCGGTAGATATTATAACAAAAAAACCTGTTAAAGCAGCTGTCGAGCGCTCAGACATCTGCCGTGTTCCGTCTGCTGCGGTCATTGGTGAGGCTATGGTGGCGATAGAACTGACAAAAATATTTCTCGAAAAATTCGGCGGTGACAGCATGCGGGAAATAACAAAAAATTACAAGGCATACACTACCCACATCAATTCATTTTAATTATGGACACAATCACAGTCGATCTTGGCCGCCGAAGCTATGAAATCCTCATTGAAGAGCTGCTGCTTGACAAAGCCGGCTCTTTTAGCCGAGGATTGCATCTGGCTGGCAGCACTGCCATTATTACCAATACAACTATTGCACCGCTCTATGCGGATCGCCTTGCAGCCGCACTGCAAGCATCCGGATTTAAGCCGTCAATCATCAAGCTGCCTGACGGTGAGCAATTTAAAACACTTGCCCATATTCAGCATATTTATTCTGACATGCTTGCAGCAGGCCTTGACCGGCAGTCGCTGCTCATAGCCCTGGGAGGAGGCGTCATCGGCGATATGACCGGATTTGCAGCCGCTACCTTTATGCGCGGTATTCCATATATACAAATACCGACAACGCTGCTTGCGCAGGTTGACAGCAGTGTCGGCGGCAAAACCGGCGTTAATCTTGCAGAAGGTAAAAATCTGGTTGGCGCATTTCATCAGCCCCGCATGGTTCTGATTGACCCGAAGGTTCTCTTTACACTGCCAGTGCGGGAATTGCAGTCAGGCACTGCTGAGGTGGTAAAAACAGCCATCATACAGGATGCATTATTTTTTGAGTATCTCGAACACAACACTGCCGGGATTGCTCGTACTGATATGGCAGTCCTGCAACATATCATTACTACATGCTGCCGGATTAAGGCAAAAATCACCTCACAGGATGAAACCGAACAGGGAATCCGGGCTTTTCTCAATTTTGGGCATACAATCGGTCATGCCATTGAAACTCTGACCGGATACGAAACCTACACGCATGGTGAAGCTGTTGCAATAGGCATGGCAGCAATTGCACAGTTGTCGTTAAAACTTGGATTCTGCTGCGACTGCGATGCGGACCGCATCGTTGCGCTGCTCCAGCTCGCAGGGCTTCCCACCGCGCTGCCCTGTTTTTCAGCAGCAGCCTATGTTGACGCAATTTTAAAAGACAAAAAAAAGACAACTGATGCCATAAAAATGGTTTTTTTCAAAGAAATTGGTGTGGTTTTTAGCAGGGAAATAACAGCTCAACAGCTGCATGATCTTTTGATTAATGAATGCAATCTTAAATAGGTGTACATCATGAAAATACTTGTTATACATGGCCCTAACTTGAATCTCCTTGGCAGGCGTGAGCCGGATCACTACGGCAGCATGACGCTCGACGCGATCAATGACCTGCTGAAAGATGCAGCTCAAAAAGAACACATAAAAATAAGCTTTTTTCAGTCAAATGCGGAAGGTGAGATGGTGGATGCGGTGCATAAGGCCATCAAAACTGTTGACGGCATTCTGATAAACCCGGGGGCCTATACGCACACGAGCATTGCGCTTCGCGACGCACTCAGTGCGGCTGGCATTCCTGCCGTTGAAGTCCATCTGTCCAATATTTACTGCAGGGAGGATTTCAGGAAGCATTCCTATATTTCAAGCGTAGTTGTGGGAGTCATTACAGGATTCAGGGAACAGAGCTACCTGCTGGGTCTGAAGGCCCTGGCCGTGCATATAAAAAAAGCGGCAGCTAATCCTTCTCTTTTTTAGTACGGGCTGCAATTTCAAGTCGAATCGGAATCCCCTCAAAACCGAAACGCTCCCGAACAGCACGCTCAAAATACCGCATATAGGAAGGCTGAAAAGCATCCGGGCGATTGGTGAAAATTTTAAACGTCGGCGGAGCGGTATCAACCTGAGAAGCATAATAAATGCGAGTTCGGCTTGAAGGGCCACGCGGCGGTGGATTCTGATTGTAAATCTGCTCAATACCTCTGTTTACCTCACTCGTAGAAACCCTGCGGGCATAGCCTGCACCAAGATTTTCAATGAGCTCAAAAAGCTTTCGCACTCGTAATCCAGTAACTGCAGAAATTGTTAAAATAGGTGCAAAATCAATAAATGAAAGCTCAGCACGCACATTTTCAACAAAAGCTTCATGCGTTTTAGTCTCTTTTTCAATAAGATCCCATTTGTTTATCAATATAATGCAGACCCGTTTGCGATCATAAATTTCTGCAGCCAGTTTAGCGTCCTGCGTGGTTACGCCCTGTGATGCATCAATCATCAGAAAACAGATTGATGAACGATTGATGCTCCGCAGTGCCTGAAAAGCCGTATATTTTTCAAGGCTGTAGCTGATGCGGCTTTTTTTGCGTATTCCTGCTGTATCTATGAAACGCATTGTCTTGTGATTATACTGTATGACTGTATCAATTGGGTCGCGTGTCGTGCCCGCTATTGTACTCACCATGAGTTTTTTATAGCCGACCAGCTTATTTACTAGCGATGATTTACCCACATTTGGTCTGCCGATAATCGACACCACAGTTTCCTCTGCACTGCCAGCTTCTGACTGCCCAGGGCTGGCGTAGGCGCTCACAGCGGTCATTAAATCGTTGATGCCGAGCCTGTTTTTAGCCGAAATGGGCACCACATGCTCAACGCCAAGTCGATAGAAGTCAACGCTGTTTGCTTCCTCAACCGTTTTTTCAACCTTGTTAACAGCATAAATAACTGGTTTTTGTGATTTTTGTAAAATTCTGCTTATTTCTATATCAATATATAAAAGCCCTTGTTTGCCATCCATGAGAAAAATGATTATATCAGCCTCTTCTACGGCTATGCGAGCATGTTCCTGGACGAGCTGTGCCAGTTCATCCTCCACATCCGGATCAAATCCTCCGGTATCAACCAGTGTGAAGGTATAGTCATCCCAGACTATATCAATATAATTCCTGTCTCTGGTAACGCCGGGAAGATCATGGACAATAGCGATATTTCTTTTTGCAAGAGTATTGAAAAGGGTAGATTTTCCCACATTGGGTCTGCCCACTATTGCAACAACAGGTTTAGTTTTCATGATTATTCACCCAGCAGCCGATTTAATGTTTTTTCGGCAGCATCCTGTTCAGAAGACTTTTTACTCCCGCCCTGCCCTTTTTCGTACACACTATTTCCTATAATTACTTGAGACTCAAAAATTTTGCCGTGATCAGGTCCTTCTTCCATGGTCAACACATACCGGGGAATAGCATTAAGCGACCGCTGCGCATATTCTTGAAGTCTACTCTTGAAATCACGGAAAAACCCTTTTTCCCCTACTTCATCGAGCAGCACTGCACAGTGCCGTTCAATGAGGCTGAATATTGTTTCAAAACCGCTGTCATAATAAATAGCGGCAATAAGTGCTTCATACACATTGGCCAGAATGGATTTCTTTTCACGCCCGCCGCTTTCATCCTCACCTCTGCTTAAAAATATACATGCCCCGATGTCAAACGAGCGCGCAAGGGCAGAAAGCTCATCTTCATTGACTATGGCAGCACGCATATTGGAAAGCTTGCCTTCAGAGCAGTTTTTTCCCCGATCCATAAGAATAAGGCTGACAATAAGCCCTAAAACAGCATCACCTATAAATTCCAGCCGCTCATTGCCGAATGAATTTTCAAGCTGCATTTCATTGGCATATGACTTGTGCGTCAAAGCCTCTTGCAGAAGCCCGGGGTTTTTGAATTGATAACCAATTGAGTCTTGAAGCTGTTTCAAAACTATGTCATTCTGAAAGGGCTTCTTCTGATTGTCTTCATCTTCATATTGCATAGTACCACCTGCCGCAGCTGTATTGTTAATGTTACACTGTAACAAAACTTATGGTTAAAAACAACGCAAGATTACTTTTGGAGTTTTTTGGGAGATTTTTATTGCATAATAATTATAAATAAGTAAACTTTAATAATACCGACAACACTAATTCATATGGAGTTAATCATGGATGTATCCGAACTGCTCATATTTGCATTCAAACAAAAAGCCTCTGATCTCCATATAAGCGCCGGAGAGCCGCCCATGCTTCGTATTCATGGTGAATTACGCAAGCTGGAAATGCCGTCCCTGACAGGTGAACAGATACACAAGATGATATATGAAGTTCTCAATGACCGGCAGCGCAAAACTCTGGAGGAAACAAAAGAACTGGATTTCTCAATTGCACTGGGTGAGTATGGTCGTTTTCGCGTCAACTGTTTTTTTCAGCAACGTGGTGAAGCAGCGGTTTTTCGGGCGATTCCAAATAAAATTTATACATTAGAGGAACTCGGGCTTCCACGTGTCTGCCGCCAGATATCAAAATATCGCCGAGGTCTTGTTCTTGTCACTGGACCCACCGGCAGCGGGAAATCAACAACGCTGGCCGCCATAGTCAATCTTATAAATCACGACCGCAAAGAGCATATAATTACCATTGAAGATCCCATTGAATTTATACACACATCGGTAAACTGCCTGATAAATCAGCGCGAACTTCTGGCCCATACGCACAGTTTTGCAAATGCACTGCGCAGCGCTCTTCGCGAAGATCCGGATGTTATTCTGGTGGGTGAATTGCGCGATCTTGAAACAATTCAGCTTGCCCTTACCGCTGCTGAAACAGGTCATCTGGTTTTTGCTACTCTGCATACAACCGGCGCTGCCAAAACCATCGACCGCATTATTGACGTTTTTCCATCGGAACAGCAGGCGCAGGTCAGGACGCAGTTTTCCGAATCCATTCAGGCTGTTATTTCCCAGCGGCTTTTTAGACGGCGCGACGGGTCTGGTCGTGTTGCTGCAGTAGAAGTCATGATCGGTACAACTGCAATTAGAAATCTCATCCGCGAAAGTAAGGTATCCCAGATTCCATCAATCATGCAGACTGGTCAGAAATACGGCATGCAGACCATGGATGCGGTGCTGAAAGATCTTATAAGCCGAAAAACCATTGTAGCTGAGGAAGCCGAGGGCATCCTTGACGAAACGCTGAATATTTAATCATATCGGTGGGGGATCTGCGCAATGACTGTTAAGGAATTATTGATAATCATGGATAAGGTTAAGGCATCCGATCTGTACTTGACAGTGGATGCACCGCCCATGTTCCGGATCGAAGGGGTTACCCGGCCATATGGTGAATCAAAATTTACGTCCCATCAGACAGAAGATATTGCACAATCTCTGCTTACCGAACGGCAAAAGTCATCGTTTGCAGAAACGCTGGAAATGAACGTTGGCCTGTATTACCCTGAACTTGGGCGTTTCAGAGTCAATATGTATCGCCAGAAAAGCTTTGTTGGCATCGTGTTTCGACGCATCAAGCTTGAAATCGATACCCTTGATGATCTGCAGATGCCCCCGGTATTAAAAGACCTCTGTTTGACCAAGCGCGGTCTCGTGCTTATCGTCGGCGGAACCGGCACCGGCAAATCAACTACTCTTGCCGCCATGGTCGAGCATCGCAGCAGCATGACTACCGGACATATTATTACGGTCGAAGATCCCATTGAGTTTCTCTATCCGCACCGTAAATGCATTGTCAGCCAGCGCGAAATCGGCATTGACACATACAGCTATGCCGAAGCATTAAAAAACACTCTCCGTCAGGCCCCTGATGTTATATTGATCGGGGAGATTCGTGACCGGGAAACCATGGAATCGGCAATAATTTTTTCAGAAACCGGGCATTTATGCCTGTCAACTCTGCATGCAAATAATGCCAATCAGGCCATAGAGCGCATTATGAATTTTTTCCCGCCTGAAAAGCATGCGCAATTTTATTTCCAGCTTTCGCTTAACATGCGTGCAATCATTTCGCAGCGCCTCATTCCAACAAATGATGGGAAACGGGTTGCAGCAATGGAAATTCTCATTGATTCGCCCCGGGTAAAAGATCTGATCATGAAGAGAAAAATAGATATTTTAAAAGAGGCCATGCAGGAGGCAACAGCTGAGGGCATGCAGACCTTTGATCAGTCTTTGTACGATCTGCATAAAGCCGGTAGGATTTCCTATGAGAACGCCATAGCCTATGCCGACAGCGCCAATGACTTGCGCCTGCGCGTCAAAATAGAAGAGGTCGCAGATCAGAGTGCACAGCAAACTGACAAATCAAAAAAGTCCAAAGCCGCAGACGACAAAAATTCATTGCGACTGAAATAGTCGTCAACAACTCAAAAAACCGCATCAGCACGACCAGCAACGGGGCGGCTACGGTGATTCAGCATATGCTTCGGCAAGGAACACGCTGCAGAAAATATGCATAAACAACACCTAAAATTCCAGACGTCTACTTGACATAATAATGCAGCTACTCTACGCATTTCTAAAAATTTTCCTGTATTCTCTTCAACGGTTCTTTGCCGAAAAGCGACTGCTGTGGGCTGCTTCGCTCACCTATACGACTATATTTTCCCTGATCCCCCTTTTAAGCGTTCTCTTCTTTGTTTTTAATATTTTCGGCAGTCTTGCTGAAATCAAAAACATGGTGCAGCCATATATTTACAAAACGCTTGCCCCGTGGGCGCAGGAAAAAGTCATAAACATTCTCAATGAATTGGTCAATAATATAAATTTTAGCACTATCGGTTTTTTTAGCGCTTCGCTGCTGATTATATCTGTTTTTCTCCTGCTGTTTGAGATCGAATATGCACTCAATGAAATCTGGCTGATACAAATAAAGCCTTCTACACTTTCACGGGCAGCAATCTATTGGGCACTTCTTACAATAGGGCCAGTATTAATAGCATTGTCTCTGTTCATATTTGTTACCTTGCAGGCCTATATACCCTTAAAAGTTATTGAAACCTATGTCAGCTCTCACGGCGTAGGACTGCTGTCCTATATTCTTATCTGGAGCGCTTTCACGAGTATCTATTTTTTCATGCCAGGAACTTCGGTCAGCTTTGCTTCAGCACTATTTGGTGGTGTTTTTGCCGCCACGCTCTGGAAGGTTTCCGGCATTGCTTTCTCAATGTATACATCGCGTTTCTTTTTTTATTATCCTAAAATTTTTGGTTCACTTGCAGCAATACCTTTGTTTCTGCTCTGGATATTTTTGTGCTGGTTGTTGTTCCTTTTTGGTGCAGAACTGACCTTCATGCACCAAAATCGTTTCTTCTATTCCAACTCATACAAAACGCCAGCGGTGAAGGGCGACATGCACGAATATTATGCGCTCATTGTCTTTCTTTTTATTGCTAAAGAATTCCACAGACAGGCCAAACCCATACCACTTAGAAAAATCGCCATTGAACTTAAAATTCCACACCATATCGTTCATGAATTAATGGAATCAGTGATACGCTACGGAATGCTTGTTGAATCGTTGCATCCGAAAAGCTGTTTTATGCCCGGCAAGCCGCTTGATAAAATGATACTTGCCGAAGTGCGAACAGCAATTCATCAAATTGCGGCAATTCCCGAATATACCAATATAACAAAAACCGATCCGCTGCATAAAGCCGCATGCTATATTCTAGATGCATCAGCGCCGGATACTGATACAAAAACAGTTCAGGAAATAATGCCATTGCTGTCATAGTCAGCCATGGCATATGAAAGGACGACTCATGACGATTATGAACACGAAAAAAATTTATGTGAAAGACCTGCCTGAAAATGCACATATTGAAGGTTTATTCCTGATTAAAGACAAAAATAATGGCATAACAAAAAACGGTAAGCAATATATCGCCCTGAATCTTACTGATAAAACAGGAGAAGTTAAGGCACGCATATGGGACAATGCTGAGAAGCTGGGCGCCCGTTTTTCTCAAGGCGATATTGTCAATCTAAAAGCTTTTTCAGTTATGTACCAAGGCACACTTCAGCTTAATATCAACAGCATAGAAAAAATCACTGCCGATGATTCACTGCTTATGGAACTGCTCCCTGCATCAAAAATCAACACTGATGAGCTATTTGATGAATTACTCGGGATATGCCGCACTTTTTCAAACACGCATCTAAACAAGCTCATAGAGCTTATTTTCAGCAGTGATGCTACTGCGAAAGCCTTCAAGAAAGCGCCTGCGGCTAAAAGCATTCATCATGACTATCTGGGCGGGCTTATCGAGCATACGACAAATGTTACACGGCTTGCACGGGCAATTGCTCCGCTGTACCCCAACCTCAACGCCGACCTGCTCCTGACCGGCGCGATACTGCATGATATCGGGAAAATACAAGAGCTTGCCTATGAAAAAAATTTCACCTATACGGATACGGGCAGGCTAATCGGGCATATTACGCTCGGGGATGATATCGTTGCCGATGCAATAAAACAACTACCTGAATTTCCACAGGAACTGGCGCTGGTAGTGCGGCATCTCATGCTCAGTCATCACGGTCAGTATGAATTTGGGTCACCTAAAAGGCCAAAAACTCCAGAAGCATTGCTCCTGAGCTATCTTGATGACCTTGATGCAAAAATGTTCGGATTTACTGAACAGATAAAAAAGGAGAAGAACCCTGATTCAAAATGGACAAGCTATAGTAAACTGTTCGACCGCTACCTGTACACGGATACTTTTGTCGATACAGAACCTCCATCCCGCGTTGAGGATTGATGTTGTGCAACCTGCTAGAACTTTCCTTCCTTGCATGACGCGCATGTAAAAAAATGACGGTATTGCCGTGGAAGTGTCGAAAAGCCAATCCAACAGGGAGAGAGCTTAAACGACGGATTCAGACTACAGATCCAAAAGCAGAGCCTCTTCATCACAATCCGGAAATTTGACACATTTAATGCAGTCACCCCAAACCTTATGCGGCAGGACTGATTTGTCAACCGGCTTGAAATCCAGTTTTTCAAAAAATGCAGGTACATAGGTCAGGACGAATAGCTTTTTCAAGCCCATGTCGCTGGCTTCCCTGATGCAGATTTTAACCATTGCCCTGCCCAGGTCGCTTCCGCAAAAATCCTCATGTACGGCAAGAGACCTGATCTCCGCAATATCCTCCCAGCATATGCGCAGGCTGCATGTGCCGACAACCTCATGTGTGGAATCATCCTCCACCACGATGAAATCTCTGAGCTGGGCATACAGATCGCTCAATGATCTTCCGAGCAGCAAGCCCTTGGCCGCATAGTGAGATAAAATACCGTGCATCGACCGTACATCACTAATTTTCGCTTTTCGTATCATGTATGCCCTCGCGTCTCTGCATACTGTTGCGCGCCTGCCAACATCTCATGAGCGTGTTTGCGGGTAGCATCAGAAATTTTTATTCCACCGAGCATTCGTGAAAGTTCGAAGATACGGCCTTCGCCGTCAAGCTGCAAAACGCTTGTTACGGTCCTTCCATTTTTTGGCTGTTTCTGAACGCTTAGATGCTGAGTGCCGTAACAGGCAATTTGCGGAAGATGAGTAATGCAGAGCACCTGGTGAGATGAAGATATTTCCATGAGTTTTCTTCCAACCGATTCTGCAACTGCGCCGCCAATGCCAGCATCGACTTCATCAAAAAGAAGCGTCGGCACTTTGTAGTTGGCAGCTATGATTTTTTTTAGCGCCAGCACAATGCGGGAAATTTCCCCCCCTGAGGCAATGCACGACAGCGGCTTTGGCTCTTCTCCTTGATTCGGGGATATGAAAAATTCAATCGTGTCCAAACCCCGTGCTGAAAGACCGGTACATGCGTCGGCGGGATCATCGAAACAAGAACGTTCGGCAGCTTTCACCTGGGCTGCAAAAGAAGCTTTTTTCATTCCGATTGAGGCAAGCTCAGCTTCGACCTTCTTTTTAAGTGTGTGTGCCGCCTTTAAGCGGCCTGTGGAAAGCTCTGAAGCAAGACCCCATAGGTTTTCGGAACGATCAAGCAGATCACGCCTGAGTTCCTCCATGCGGTCGCCGCTTCCTTCAATAGTTTCAAGCTCGGCGCGAATTTCAACAAGATAAAGAATTACTTCGGAAATTGTTTTTCCGTATTTTTTTTTAAGCCTGTAGAGCTCATCGAGCCGTGTTTCAATCTGATCGAGCCGCCCGGGACTTGTTGTTATTTTTTCAGCATAATCTCGCAGCGACAATGCCGTATCCTCAATGCCGAGCAGATGTGATTCAAGTTCATCACGTTGGGCCGACAAAGACGCATCAATTGCCAATGCATCCTGAAGCTCGCGTGACACGCGTTTGAGCATGCCCAGGCATGACTGCTCATCCTCATAAAGCGCTGTATAAACGCCATAGGTTTTTTCGTACAGTAATTTAGAGCTTGCAACAATCCTGCGTTCCTGAAGAAGATCGTCTTCCTCAGCAGGCGAAAGCTGCGCGCGGCTTATTTCATCGTATTGAAAAGAAATTAGCTCCCTGCGCCGTGCAGCATCCAGTTGATTTCTTGAGAGTGTATTAAGTTCAGCGGCAAGTTCCTGAAACCCGGCATACTGCTCCTGAAATCGAAGCCGCAGCGGCATAAGTCCGCCATATGCATCAAGCAGTTC
>CAYNVA010000006.1:0-8010 GCA_964400575.1 uncultured Thermodesulfobacteriota bacterium
AGCTCGTCGAAAATCACCACGTAATCAACCGATTCAAGGGCTGCCACGACCTGCGCGCGCTGCTCCTGGGGCACGATGGGCCGGCCGGGCCCTTTGAGCTGCCTGACGGAAGCGTCGCTGTTGAGCCCGACTATAAGGCCGTCGCCCGCCTGACGGCACTGTTCCAGCAGCTTCACATGGCCCGAGTGCACAATATCAAAGCAGCCGTTGGTGAAAACCGTTGTGGAGCCGCGGGATTTTGCCTGCTGCACGAGCGGCGCCAGAGCATCAAGGGTTTTTATTTTGTCCGTCAGTCTTCTTGGCTGATGCACCGCAACACCTCGGTATAGGTTGTTCTGCCCTTGAGTAGCTTGGCGGCGGCATTGTCCCGCAGCGGCTTCATGCCCTGCATGCACGCTGTTTTTTTAATAAAATCCGCAGGCGCCCCCCGCTCGTTTATAAGTTTTTTTATCTCGTCGGACATCAGCAGCACCTCAAACACGCCCTCGCGCCCCAGATACCCCGTGTTGCGGCACTGGCGGCAGCCCGCGCCCCGCTTGAGCTCCACGGTTTCCTCCTCAGCATCATCAGGCAGCCCGATGCCCAGCCCCTTGAGATCATTTCTGGAAAGGGTAAAAACCTCCTGGCAGTGCGGGCAGATGATGCGCACCAGCCGCTGGGCGATGACGCCAAGCATGGTCGAGCTTATCAAAAACGGCTCAACCCCCAGGTCGATCAGGCGGGTGAAGGCTGACGCCGCGTCATTGGTGTGCAGCGTGCTGAGCACCAGGTGGCCTGTCAGGGCGGCCTGAATGGCGTTTTTGGCTGTTTCCTGGTCCCGTATTTCGCCGATCATGATGATGTCCGGGTCCTGGCGGAGAATGTTGCGAAGGATGGATGAAAACGTAATGTCGACCGCCGGCTGCACGGCGATCTGGTTATAGTCTTCGCAGACCATTTCAATCGGGTCTTCAACCGTGGTGATATTTTTGTCGGCGCTTGCAAGTGATTTCAGGGACGAATACAGCGTGGTGGTCTTGCCGCTGCCCGTGGGGCCGGTTACAAGAATGATGCCGTAGGGTTTCTCAAGGCACTTCCGGTAGTGGATGAGATCAATGGCCGTGAACCCGAGGTTTTCAAGGTCCTGAAACAGCACATCGGGGTTCAAAACGCGCAAAACCGCCTTCTCGCCGAACGCGACCGGCACGGTCGACACGCGGATCTCCACATCGCGGCTCTTATCTTTGAGCTTGAGGCGGCCGTCCTGCGGCCGGCGCTTCTCGGCGATATTGAGCCGGGAGATGGACTTGATGCGCGACACCACGGCATTGTGCACGACAGGCGGCATCGTGTAGGTCACGTACAGCACGCCGTCGATCCGCAGCCGCACGATAGCCTTGTCGCGCTTTGGTTCAAGGTGAATATCGCTTGCGCGCTGCTCAAAAGCATAGCGAAAAAGATAATCCACGGCGTTTTGAATATATTTATCGGTGGATTCTATTTCATTGACCGTTCCGAGCTTTGCATACTGCTCAAGGTTGCCGATGTCGATAAACGCAGAGCTCAGCTCCCGCTCAGCCATGGTTATTGATTTTTTGAATCCGTAAAATTCCCGGATGAGCTTGATGATGTCGGATTTGGTGCTCATCACCGGCGTTACCTGCAGCTTTTGTACTTTGCTCAGGGCATCAAGAACCTCGCGGTTGAACGGATCGATCATGGCGACCTTCAGCTCGCCGTTCTCAACGGCAACCGGGACGGCCATGTTCTTCACGGCAAAGGCCTTTGAAATCGTGCGGGTCACCACTTCAAGATCAAGCTCCAGCGGGTCGATCTTTTTGAAGGCAATGCCCAAAGCTGCCGCCACCTCCATCATAATGGTCTCTTCGGTTATGAATCCTTTGCCCGCCTTGTGATCCGGAAGATTGAGCGAGGAGATGATGTCGGCAGGTACGATGGCAAAGCTCTCGCCAGCATCGCGAAGGGCCTGAAGTTTGAGCAGCTTCTCGGTCTGCTCGTGCTGTTTTTTAAGAATCATCGCCTGTTGCTCGGGGGTAATCACCCCGCGCTTGAGCAGCAGCTCGCAGACATCCTTGAGCTCCAGGCTGTTGCGTTTCTGTTTTTCTGAGGGGGGCATAGCATTACCTGCATAGTATGGCGGATCGGAATGCGGCCGCGCAAGCGGCACGTCTTGAAAAAATAAATCTTAACTACCGGGATGCCCCGCCTTGCAGGCGGGGAGCATCACATCGGTTGACGCTGACTCCTCTACTGCTTCACCTGCGGCGGCTCGAAAACCTCAACGCCCGGCGGCGGTGTAAATTCAAAGGTCGCATCCGGAGTATTTTTGTCTATCGCGATATTGGAAAAAACCAGTATCGTCCTGGTGCCGAATTCATCTTCAAGACAGGTGCGCATAATGTAGAATTTTTCGGGATCCACCCACAGGGTAAGCTTCTTTACCGTGGGGTCATATGACAGGGGAATGAGCTCAAGGGAGAGTTCCTTCCGGCTGTTTTTTATCTCCTCCTGAATGAAGGCGACCTTGAACTTTTCCTGGATAGCGATCCTGCCGCGGAACAGGTCCACCACGATGTGCTGCGGGACGGTGGAGAAATTGTTTTTCATGACCTGCTTGTCTTCGGGCACATAGAACCAGAGGGTCTTGCCGTCGAGAATGATTTTCTGAACCTGCGGGGTTTTGTATTCCCAGAGCATCTTGCCCGGTTTTTTAAACCAGACCGCCCCTGATCCCTTTTCCACCCGCTGTATCGATGCCAGACGGGTTTCCTGCGTGAAGTCGGCATGAAAATCCTTCATGGTTCCGTACTGCTTTTCAAGGGCTTTCACGCAGCGGTCGATTTCGCTCTGTGCGGCCCAAGCAGGCATACAGAGTACCAGCACAGCCAGTGCGGCTGCGGCAAGAGAAATATTTTTCATAACTGTAAATCCTTTTAATAATCGTTCAAACAGTTTAAACCGTTTGAACCGTTTTAACCCCTTATTTTATAGTTTCTGAGCAATCACGTCGCGCGGCTTGATGCCGTCGCTGGGGCCGACAACGCCCTCGCGCTCCATGCGCTCGATCATGCGGGCTGCGCGGTTGTACCCGACGCGCATGCGGCGCTGCAGCATGGAGATTGAGGCCTGCCGCGTCTCGGTCACGATTTGCACGGCGGCATCATAGAATTCGTCGTACTCCTCTTCAACCCGGGTTTCGGCATCCTCTTCCTTCACGGCAAGGATCGACTCATCGTAGGTCGGCTTGGCCTGTTTCTTCACATAATCGGTAATGCGCTTGATTTCCTTCTCGGTGATGTGGGCGCCGTGAATACGCTGCACCCGCGAGGTGCCGGGGGGCATGAACAGCATGTCGCCCATCCCGAGCAGCTTTTCGGCGCCCATGGTGTCCAGAATGGTGCGCGAATCCACCTTGGATGATACCTGGAACGAAATGCGGCTTGGAAAATTGGCCTTGATAATGCCGGTGATAATGTCCACCGAGGGCCGCTGCGTGGCCACAAGCAGGTGCATGCCTGCGGCGCGGGCCATCTGGGCAAGCCGGGCGATATAGCTTTCCACATCGCGGGCCGCCACCATCATGAGGTCGGCAAGCTCATCGATGATGATGACGATATAGGGCATCTTCTCATGGGCCTGGTCGTACTCAAGGCCCTCGTCGGCCTCTTCATCAAGTTTTTTATTATACTGCACGATGTTGCGCGTTCCCTTCTCGGCGATGCGCTTGTAGCGGCGCTCCATTTCCTCAACGGCCCACCGAAGGGCTATGGCCGCCTTTTTAGGTTCAACCACCACGGGGTGCAGCAGATGCGGTATGCCCTCGTAGAGCGAAAGCTCGATCCGCTTGGGGTCGATCATGAGAAAGCGCACCTCTTCGGGCGTTGACTTGAAAAGAATGCTGCAGATTATGGTATTCACGAATATGCTTTTGCCCGAGCCCGTGGTGCCCGCCACGAGCAGATGGGGCATGCGCGCAAGATCGTTGATGATCGGGGTGCCGGCGATATCCTTGCCCATGCCGATGGTGATGCGCGAGGCCGATTCGATAAATTCTCCCTGCGACACGATATCCTTAAAGCAGACGGTCATGCGCTTTTTGTTGGGCAGCTCGATGCCCACGACCGATTTGCCCGGTATGGGCGCGATGCGCACGCTCAGCGCTTTCAGGGCAAGGGACAGATCTTCCTGCAGGTTGATGATGCGCTGCAGCTTGACGCCGGGAGCCGGCTCGAATTCAAAGCGGGTAATGATCGGGCCGGGGCTGATTTCCACCACCACGCCCTGCACGCCGAAATCGGCAAGCTTCTGCACCAGGGTTTCGGCATCGCTGCGCAGCGCTTCATGATCGATCAGGAGATCTTTTTCCGCCGGCGCATCAAGAAGCGACAGAGGCGGCAGCGTGTACTGTTTGGCAGGCCTGCCCGGCACCGGGGCGAATTCCTCCAGGCCATCATCGGGGGTTATTTTTTTTGCCGCTTTCGCTGTCGCGACTTTTATGGGTATTTCTTTCAGCTGCGCCGCGGAATACGGTGCGGGCTCATCCACAGTCCGCTCACCAAAAACCTGTGCGGCATCATCCTCATCCAGGGGGGCCATATCGTCAAAGCTGAAACTGTAAGCATCCCGCGCAGCCCGGCGCGAAGGCGCAGGCTTGCCGTTGAGCTTCATGGCCTTCTTTTTTTTCTCAAGCAGCCGTTTGGCCGCTGTGGTCCGATAGCGGTCCCGCAGCGCCCGCACGGCGTCCAGAAGGCGTCTGCCCGCCGGGTCGGCAATTTTTTTCCACAGCGTAACATAGGAGATGCGCGTGAGGCCCATGATGGTTATCAGCAACCCCATAAGCAGGGCGAGATAAGCCCCGAATGCACCAAGATACCCGGTCAGCAGAGCGGCAAGCGGCTCGCCCACGCAGGCGCCCCCGGCATTAAAGTTATATTTTAAGAGGGCGAGCCTGCCGGGATACAGGCTTAAGGCTGTTTCGACAATCAGGAACAGCAGCAGAAAAAAAAATCCGTTTAGATACATTTTCCACTGCACCGCAGGCTTGAACAGCACCTTGAGACCCCCCAGCAGCGCCACTGCCGGCGCCATAAAAGCCCCGAGGCCCATGGCCAGGAACAGCAGGCTTGCCAGATATGAACCCAGCCGCCCGCCGCGTTTCCACAGGTCTTTGGGAATGGCGCTTACGCCGGTTCCAAAGGACGGGTCACGTGGATCATAGTTGATGAGGCACCACATGAGAAAGATGGCAAAACCGAGCAGTATGATGCCTGCAACTTCGGTGACATGCCTGGTCCGTTGTTTTTTTTGCGCCATAGCCATAGAAAAATAAATGAAAAATCAGAAGGTTGAGTACTTTTTACAGTGTTTAAACTAGTCTAATGGAACCGCAGGCCTTAGTCAACCGCAAAATGGACACTGTTTTTGCACACGGCATGTGGCCTTTTAGCCGGAAAGAATAAGGCTCTTAAAATGGTGCAGAGCGCTAAGGCTTTGATTTTTTATTTCATAAATAAAAGGTGCATGGCATTGGTTCCGCATTAAGGTTTTCGGTTGAGGCGTTGTTGTCAATGAGCATGGGTGCATTGCGTAATGCCCGCAGGGGCACCGGCTTGTGCTCTGCATATTTCAAAAAAAAGTCTTGGAGAACAGACTGAAAAGAGATATAAATTTATAGTTTGTGTTTGAACGAAAAGTCGTTTTGTTGGGTTAATCCGCCGCGGCGGAGAACCCAACAAATCCATGGTTCAGGATTTTCGTTCAGACACTGGTTTATAAAAGCAATACGGGCAGGACCGGTAATCAATCAGCAAGAGGGAGACGGTTGTGGGCATGCAGACAGCAGATACTTTCGCAGGGCTTGAGGATTTCAGCCCGGAGCAACTCAAACAGGTCGATGGCATCATCGCAGCGCATACGGGAAAACCGGGCGCGCTCATTCCCGTGCTTGAGCAGGTGCAGGAGGTGCTTGGCTACCTTCCTGCGGCCGTGCAAATGCTCGTGGCCGATGGGCTGAATATCCCGGTTGCAAATGTCTACGGCGTGGTGACCTTTTATTCATTGTTCACCATGGTTCCCCGCGGACGGCATAATATCCGGGTGTGTCTGGGCACGGCCTGCTATGTGCGGGGCGGGCAGAAGCTCTTAGAGCGGCTGCAGCAGATACTGGGCATTAAGCCGGGCTGCTGCACCGATGACCGCAGGTTCTCGCTTGAGACCGTGCGGTGCCTGGGCGCATGCGGCCTTGCGCCGGTAATCGTGGTGGACGATGACACGCACGGGCAGATGAAGCCCACCAAACTTGAAAGCGTCCTGGCTTTGTATGAATGAAGGAGAATTTGTGGTTGGGTCAATCCGCCGGGGCGGAGAACCCAACACATCAAAAATACAGGGTTCCCGTTCTGGCACTAAACAGGAGACGGATCATGGCAAAGCTTACTGTTGAAGATTTGAAAAAGATAAAAGAGCGCGTGCTCATGGAGGACCAGTTCCGCTCCGGCAGCAAGCGCGCGAAAGTAACGGTGCATATGGGCACCTGCGGCATCGCCTCGGGGGCCAAAGACATTATGGACGCCCTGCTTGACGAGCTTGCGCAGAACAATGTCAGCGATGTGCTGGTGACCACCTCGGGCTGCATCGGCATCTGCAGCCGCGAGCCTCTGGTGACGGTGGAGGAGCAGGACCGGGAGCCCATCGTGTACGAGCGCCTGACACAGGCCAGGATGCGGCAGATATTCAGGCAGCATATTCTGGGCGGGAAGGTGCAGACCGAGTTTGTTATGGCGCGGGGCAGAGAACAGGACTCACGGGGAGGTGACAAGTGAAAGTGTTTCGGGCTCATATTCTTGTGTGCGGCGGCACAGGCTGCAAAGCAACGGGCAGCGAAGTGATTCATCCGGCGCTGGTGCAGGAGGTTGCAAAGCGCGGGCTGTCCGGCGAGGTGCTGGTGGTGGAAACGGGCTGCAACGGTTTCTGCGCTGCGGGCCCTATCATGGTCGTCTACCCTGAAGGGGTTTTTTATCAGAAGGTAAGCGCTGATGATGTCCCCGAGATCATCGATGAGCATATTATCAAGGGGCGGCCTGTCGAGCGGCTCATGTATCACGAGCCCGTGACGGAAAAGCCCATTCCCCATATTCAGGATATTCCCTTCTTCGGCAAGCAGATGCTTATCGCCCTGAAAAACCGCGGGCTGATCGATGCCGAGAAAATTGATGAATACATCGCCCGAGACGGCTATATGGGCGCGGCAAAGGCGCTGCTTGAAATGACGCCCGAGAAGGTCATTGCCGAAATGACAAAATCGGGCCTGCGCGGCCGCGGCGGCGGGGGGTTCCCCACGGGCATGAAGTGGTCGTTTGCGCGCAAGGCCGAGGGCGACGTGAAATATATTCTCTGCAATGCCGACGAAGGCGACCCGGGCGCGTTCATGGACCGCTCGATCCTGGAGGCCGACCCCCATGCAGTGCTTGAAGGCATGATCATCGCCGGCTACGCGATCGGCGCCAGGCACGGCTATATTTACTGCCGCGCGGAATACCCCCTTGCCATCAAGCGGCTCACCATCGCCATCGGGCAGGCACGCCAGTATGGCCTGCTCGGAGAAAATATTCTCGGGTCGACGTACAGCCTTGATATTGAAATTTATCAGGGCGCCGGCGCTTTCGTCTGCGGCGAGGAGACGGCGCTCATGGCCTCCATCGAAGGCAAGCGCGGCATGCCGCGGCCCCGGCCGCCGTTTCCGGCGCACAAGGGCCTGTGGGGCAAGCCCTCGGCTCTCAACAATGTGGAAACATTTGCCAATGTGTCCCAGATCATCATGCGCGGCGGCGACTGGTTCGCCTCCATGGGCACCAAGACCTCCAAGGGCACCAAGGTGTTCGCGGTAACTGGCGCCATTAATAATGTCGGTCTTGTGGAAGTGCCCATGGGCACCCCGATCGGCGATATCATTTTCGACATCGGCGGCGGCATCCCCGATGGCAAGCAGTTCAAGGCTGCGCAGCTCGGGGG
>CAYNVA010000007.1:0-9467 GCA_964400575.1 uncultured Thermodesulfobacteriota bacterium
AATCAGACAGGGGCTGTTATACAGTTTTTTGTAGAGATTCTGCACAAGCGCCCGGAACTGCTTCTTCGTTGGCTTTTGGCCGTAGAGATAGTCCAGCGCCTCCTGCAGGAACTGCACATCTTTCACTTTTCGCTCGGTTATATTGCCCCGGCCCACAATCTTTACTCCGACAAGGCCCATCTGCTCGAACTCATAGAGTGAGCAGGCGCCGCAGGGCCGGTCGTCGATATGGCAGGCAGACCAGAAATGCTGCCGCTCCATGGAAACCTTTTCCCGCAGAACCTGTTCAGCCTCTTCATCCGGCAAGCCCTTGACCGCGGCGGTTATTTTATACAGCATCATGCAGGCGTTTTCATAGTCGCGCTTGTCCTGCCCCTCGGGCACAAAGGCGGCAAGGCCGTGCTGAAACGTGCAGAAACCGTCAACATTGGCGCAGCGCGAATTGAGGATGAAGGTTTCAAGCTCGATGCCGCTGGTGTGGGCGGCCACCTCGCCGATCTCTTCAAGCGAGAGATGCCGGGGCAGGATCACGCGCGAGGCCCCCAGATCGCGGTAAAAATGCACCGACGATGAGTTGAACGCCGTACCCGCCGTGCTTATGTGGATTTTTACCCGCGGATTCATATCAAGAATGGTCAGGATTATACCGATATCTCCTACAATAAAGCTGTCAACTCCGGCCGCGAGAGCCCGCTCGATATACTTGATAAGATAGGGGTACTGGCCCTGGCTGTAATAATGCTCATTGAGCGTAAGGGCCACAGGCACATTATGCCGGTGGGCAATGGCAATGCTCTGATCCAGCTCCTGGAAGCTTCTGAAATGGGGCGATGTGTTGTAGACGGGCGTATCCTCCTGGCGGCGGTTCAGCGATGCAGCCACGGAGTAGCTCTCGCGCCAGTCTTCGGGCAGCACGCCGCAGTAAAATTCGCCAGCCCCGGCCTTGATGAGGGGTTCGGTTTCTTCAACGGTACTCAGCGGCGAGAGTATTTTAATAGGCATGTCTGATTGGCTCTTAAGCTTTGTAGTCAACGATAAAACAAAAAAGCATTACCAGTGTTCAGTAAAAAAACCTTATAGGAGAGGGATTCATTTTCTCCCGCGGGCGGGCAATAAGTCAGCCCCTGCGTCAAGATTCATACAAAGGATTAAGAAGACCGGGCTTTTTTGGATCGTTTACTACTGGTTCCGAAAAAGAGTCCATGTGTAAGAATGTATGTAGCACAAAAAAAAATATTGGTAAATTCTTAACACGACAAAGAGCCGCATTTAGAGAGATGTCTATTTCAGAGTGCTTTGCTATTTAGTGGCTGAACGAAAACCCTCCGCCACTACATCAACTGTCATTTCGAAGGAGCAAAGCGACTGAGAAATCTGTAGCAGATTCAAAGATTTCTCCCGGAGCCTGCCCTGAGCGAAGTCGAAGGGGTCGAAATGACACGGGAGTCAAAATAGGGGTTTTCGTTCAGGCACTGTTTAAAGATTTTTTATGCATGTTTTGGGGGATGATAAGCATATTATTTCCTGCAAATTTTATTTGAATTAACAAATTGTAATATCCTCTAAATTTTTGTATATTTTGTATTATTTACATGACATCAGGAGGCCCCATGAGAAAAGCATTATTGGCTGCAGCGGTTTTGCTCATACTGCCGGCATTTGCTTATGCCGAAATGATGTATATAACCGATAAAATCGAGGCCTCCGTACGCTCAGGCCAGGGGCTTGCTGCGGGCTCGAAAGCGCTGGGCGTTGTGCGCACGGGCGAGAAGGTTGAGGTGCTTGCAACAGAGGGAGAATACGCGCGCATCGTGCAGGCAAACGGCACTGAAGGATGGCTCCACACGCGCTACCTGACGGCAGCCCCCCCCAGGACTGCTCAGGTCGACTCTTTAGCCGCCGAGGTCAATCAGCTGAAAGAGAAAAACAAAGCCGTGCAGGATGAAGCAATAAAGCTCAAAGATGAAAAAACAGGGCTTGAAACGATGCTGGACCAGAAGGTGGTGAAGATTAAAGAGGCGGAGGGTGCTCTTGAAAATCTAAAAACCGGCTGCACTGATTTTATCAGGCTGCGCGGGGATATTGAAAAAGCGCAGCAGGAACTTCGGTCAAACCAGGAGATCATCGCCCAGATGACAAAAGAGAATGATGAGCTTGCGCAGAACACGCGGCTTATGTGGTTTATTTTTGGAGCTACCGCGGTTCTTTGTGGTTTCATTATAGGCATGTGGCTGCAGAGCCTGCGCAACCGGCGCAAGCACAGGATCAACTTCTAGTTTTTTGCATAAAATTTTTTCTTAAAATATTTTTATTTAAAAACTTTGTTTTCATAAAGTGACAAATTGACAATGTAAAATTTCTTGACTTTCCATGGGTTTTTCTTTAGTATGCTAAGAAATTGGGCATGAAACCTGATACAAAAAAAGATCTTTCAAATGTCATCAAGTCGGTTTCCCACATCGGGAGTTTCGGCCTCACGATGGGGGCCTGTATCCTGATGGGGTATTATCTGGGTAGTTACATCGACAGCAAGCTCGGCACTGCTCCCTGGTTCATGATGGTTCTGGTTTTGCTGTTCATGCTGGGTGCTTTTATCAAGTTCGTTCAGGAAACCAGGTCTGTAAGCGATAAACAAGCCGGGAAAAAAGGTGATGTGAGTCATAATTGAAAAGCCTCTACGGAAAGATAAAAGTGGTTTTAGATACCCCAAGAAGAGTTTTTTTTTATCTATCCTCATCGCTCTGGCCCTGATTGTCATCTCTTTTTTTGAGGGAGACAGGGCTGTCACCAACGGTCTTATCGTCGGTTCTCTTGCCGGTATCAGCTTTTTCCTTGTTGCATGGTGGTGCGTCAGCGTCATTGTCACGGACAAGCGCAAGGGGCAGTCTAATCCAATTATGATGGTCATTGCCCTTCATGTTTTCGTTTTGAAGTTTCCTGTGCTTGGCGCAGGCCTTTGGTTTGCCTTCAAGTATATGCCGGGTGGGATTAGGCCTTCTGCGCTGATTGTCGGCATTGGAATTACACAGATCGCCATACTAACGGCAGCGCTGAACAGGGTTTTTAAAAAGTCTTGACGGTTAACAAGTCTTCTTGAGGATGTTTCAATGAAAGGTTCTCTCCGATCGAAAATTACAACCGGCCTGACATGGATTGTGGTGATTGCCTCCTTTGTTCTCTCCTATCAGATGAACAAGAACCCGGCTCCAGCATCCGAGCATCAAGAGCTTGAACTCCCGTCCTTTTTTCATCTTTTAGGCGGTGCCCACCCCAAAGAGTTTCTTGAGCACTATCACGACCCTGTTTTCGGCGTAGCCCTTGAAGACTGGATTCCGACCATCATGTGTGTTCTGGTCGGCATGGTGCTGGTGGGTTTTTCGCTGTGGGCCACGCGCCGCATGGAGAAAGTTCCCCGGGGCGCCCAGGCATTCGCCGAGATCCTTGTCGAGGGGCTGTATAATTTTCTGGGTGAGATGCTCGGGCCGTATACGCGGCGCTATTTTGGCTTTCTCGGCACCCTGTTTCTGTATATTCTTCTCATGAATCTCATGGGTCTTGTTCCCCTTCTTCATTCTCCCACCAATAGAATCAATGTAACGCTCAGCATGGCCCTGCCGGTTTTTGTTTTTTATAATATCGAAGGCATCCGGATCAAGGGCATAAAATATTTCAAGCATTTTGTTGAGCCCCTGTTCATGGCGCCGCTCATGCTGCCGATCCATCTCATCGGTGAACTGGTCCGCCCCGTTTCACTTTCTGTTCGTCTTTTCGGCAATCTTACCGGTGAGGATCTGACCATTGCGCTGCTGGTCATCATGACGCCGTTTCTTTTCGGATTCATACCGGTGCCCGTGCACCTGGTGATGGTTTTTATGGCACTGCTGTTCAGCACGATCCAGGCAACCATTTTTACGCTGCTTTCAACGATCTATCTCAGCGAAGCCATTGGCGCGCAGGGCGATAATCATTAATAAACGGGTCTTTAAACGCGTACGAGAGAATCAGTAAACAAACCAAAACGTTTTAAGGAGGTTACGCAATGATTTATTTCGGTCTCATAGGTTTAGGCATTTGTATGGGTATCGGTCTTGCCGCGCTGGGCGGCGGCGCCGGCATCGGCCGTGCAGTTTCATCCGCTCTTGAGGGTACCGCCCGTCAGCCCGAGGCTGCAGGCAACCTGCGCACAACCCTGATCATCGGTGCAGCTCTTATCGAGTCGCTAACCATTTACGCGCTGGTTATCGGCATTCTGCTGCTCGGGAAGCTGCCCAACCTGGATCAGGCAACAGAGCTGTTCAGAATAGTCGGAAGCAAGGGTTGATAAGCAGCTCGTTCTGATGTGATAAATGCAATTGCGCCGGTCCGGGCTTCCGGGCAGGGCGGCACTGCAGTAACCTTAAGTATTTTATAAAAACATATGGAAGATCTAATAACTGCGCTAAAGATAAATTTTAAGGTACTTTTCACGCAGTTCATTGGTTTTATGGTTCTGTTCCTGCTGCTGAAGAAATTTCTGTTCGGCCGCGTGATAGACCTGATTCAGAGTCGCACCGATGAAATTCGCGGTGCCTTTGATGCCAATGAGAAGACACGCGACGAGGTTGCTTCCCTCAAATTGCAGTATGAGCAAAGGCTGCAGGAGGCTCGCAAGGAGGCCGAAGCGATTGTTGCCAGCGCAACGCAGCGGGCAGAAAAGGCCGGCCAGGAAGTCATCGAGAAAACCCGTCGGGAAACCGCTCAGATTCGCGATAGAGGGGTTGCCGAAATCGAGCAGGAGAAAAAAAGGGTTATTACTGAAATCCGACGCGATGTCGTGAGCCTGTCGGTTGATATTGCCCGCAAGATCATCGATAAGGCCGTGGATCAGAAGGAAGCCGAAAAGCTGACCGATGAGGTGATCAATAAGATCGGCGGGGTAGCCCTGTGACTCAGCTACGGGTGACAAGGCGGTACGTGCAGGGTGTCATCGAGGTTGCCCAGGCGCAGGGTCAGGTCGACGCGGTCGAGCAGGCCCTGCAGACAATCGACACGGTCATTAAAGAAAACCGCGATTTCCGCAATCTGCTTTTTCACCCCACTATTTCACGTGACCGCAAAAAGAGTCTGCTGCAGAAAATCACCGGCGATCAGGTGCCCGCTGTAGTTAAAAATTTTACCGATCTGGTGGTCGAAAAAAAGCGCGAGCGCATACTTGCATCGGCCTACGGCGAGTTCAAAGCCGCAGCCGATGATTTGCGGGGCATCATGCGGGCAAGAGTCACGGCGGCCAGCCAGCCCACCCAGGCACAGGTCGACAGGCTGAAAGCGCAGCTTGAGCGGACGCTGAACAAAAAGGTGATCATCGAAATCCAGGTCGACAAGGCACTTCTGGGCGGTATGCAGATCATGATCGGCACCTATATTCTGGACGGCAGCATCTCCGGACATCTGGGCCGCCTGTATAAACATTTGCAGGAAGAAGTTAGCAATATCAAATCGGTAGCATAACTACTTCGTAAAGGAGTTACATTTTGGAACTACGGGCAGAAGAAATCACATCGGTTATCCGTAAGGAGATTGCGGACTATCAGGAACAGCTGAAAATGGAAAGCGTGGGCACAGTGCTTACGGTCGGCGATTGCGTTGCGCGCATCTACGGCCTTGAGAAGTGCAAGGCCTCAGAGCTTCTGGAGTTTGAAGGCGGGATTTATGGCATTGCTCTCAACCTGGAGGAGGATTCTGTCGGCGCGGTTCTTCTGGGCGAAAATCGAAAAATCAAGGAAGGCCAGATTGTGCGCAGCACGGGCCAGATCATTTCAGTGCCGGTAGGCGATGCGATGCTCGGGCGCGTCGTTAATGCTCTTGGCCAGCCCATTGACGGCAAGGGCCCCATCGCCACGGATACGACCCGCCCCATTGAAGTAACCGCTCCCAACGTTGTGGGCCGGCAGCCGGTTAAGGAACCGCTCCAGACCGGCATCAAGGCCATCGATTCGATGATACCCATTGGCCGCGGTCAGCGCGAGCTTATCATCGGCGACCGTCAGACCGGTAAGACCGCCATCTGCATTGACACCATTATCAACCAGAAAAAAGAATTTGACGCCGGTAACCCGGTTTACTGTATCTATGTCGCCATCGGGCAGAAGCAGTCAACGGTTCTGCGTGTCGTCGAGACGCTTGAGAAGTATGACGCCATGAAGTTCACGATCATCGTTTCGGCCAGCGCAAGCGATGCAGCCCCCTTGCAGTATATCGCTCCGTACGCAGGCTGCGCCATGGGCGAAGAGTTCCGCGATACGGGACGCCACGCCCTGATCATCTACGACGATCTGTGGAAGCACGCGGTTGCCTATCGACAGGTTTCGCTGCTGCTGCGCCGTCCACCGGGACGCGAGGCGTTTCCCGGCGACATTTTCAACCTGCATTCCCGGCTTCTGGAGCGCGCAGCAAAACTGAGCGACAAGCTGGGCGGCGGATCACTCACTGCCCTTCCTATCGTTGAGACGCAGGCAGGCGACTTTGCGGCATATATCCCGACAAATGTTATTTCAATCACCGACGGCCAGATATATCTGCAGAGCGAGCTGTTCTACGCTGGCGTGCGGCCTGCCATCAATGCAGGGCTTTCGGTGTCCCGCGTCGGCGGCAACGCGCAAAGCAAAGCCATGAAGAAGGTAGCCGGCTCTCTGCGCCTTGACCTTGCGCAGTTCCGCGAGCTTGAGGCTTTCACCAAGTTCGGCTCGGAACTGGACAAGTCGACGCAGGCCCAGATCACCCGCGGCCAGCGCCTGATCGAAATCCTTAAGCAGGGACAGTACGAACCGTTTGCAACCGAAAACCAGATCGCCATCATATTTGCCGCAGGCCAGGGGCTCCTCGATGATATTCCCGTGTCCCGTGTCAAGGCCTTCGAGAAGGAATTTCTGCTCTATCTGCGCTCAAGCTACGCAACACTTATGGAAACGCTGCGGACGAAAAAAGAGTTGACCAGCGATGTTGCAGAAGGGCTGCGCTCTGCCTGCGAGGCATTCACGAAAGAGTTCAAATAAGCCATGGCTCAGTCACCACGCGAAATACAGCGACGCATACGCGGCATTAAATCGACCCAGCAGATAACCAAGGCCATGGAGATGGTCGCGGCGGTCAAGCTCAACAGGGTCCGCACGCAGGCCGAACATTCGCGCCCCTATGTGGACAAGATGTACACCATGATGAGCGCCCTGTGCACCTCGTCGTATGACTTTTCCGATCCCCTGTTTCTTGAGCGGCCCGCCAGCAAGGTGATGCTGGTGGTGGTATCATCGGACCGCGGCCTGTGCGGCTCGTTCAATGTGAACGTGATCAATGCGGCAAAGAATTTTATCGAGGAGCAGGCGGGCAATGAAGTGACCCTGCTCACCATCGGCCGTAAGGCACATGACGCCCTTGTACGGCTCGGGCACAAGGTGGAAAAATACTATGCCGTTCCCTGGGGCGAAGCGCTGTCAGCAGAGCTGCGCTCCGTCAGCACCTACCTCATGGAGGCTTTTATTGCCGAGCGCTATGACCGGGTGTACCTGCTGTACAGCAGGTTTGTTAATGTTCTGAAATTCACCCCCACCCTGGTGCAGTATCTGCCGATACCGCCGCTTACGCAGGCCGAGCGCAAGAAGTACCTGCGCATGTGCACGGATTTCATCGTTGAGCCTGATTTCGAGTCGGTAGCAAATCTGCTGGGCCCGGGCTATCTCGAAACGCGGCTGTATCAGGGCGTCATCGAGTCTCTTGCCAGCGAATACGCCGCGCGCATGGTGGCCATGCGCAACGCCAACGACAATGCCGATGAAGTTATCAGCGAGCTGTCGCTTACCTACAATAAGGCGCGTCAGGCAACCATCACCCGTGATCTTATCGATATTATCGGCGGTGTGAACGCGCTGCAGGGCTAAACGCTAAACCATTTACATCAATGGAGGTATAGATTCTTGAGGACCGGAAAAATAGTACAGGTAATAGGCCCCGTCGTGGACATTCGTTTCCCGACGGAAGATCTTCCCCCGATTTACAACGCCATCAAGATTGATGATGACGGCGCAGGCATTCATCTGACGCTTGAAATAGCGCAGCATCTGGGCGACAACATGGTGCGTACGGTTTCCCTGTCATCCACCGACGGCCTTGTGCGCGGCATGGACGCAGTGGACACGGGCTCTACCATTATGATGCCCGTGGGCGAAGGCACGCTGGGGCGCGTGTTCAGCCTGCTGGGTGAAGTCATTGATGAAATGGGGCCGTTTACGGCAGATAAGACTATGCCGATTCATCGCCCCGCGCCCAGCATGGAAGAGCAGAAGACGTCCATTGAAATTTTCGAGACGGGCCTGAAGGTCATCGATTTGCTGGCTCCCTACTCCAAGGGCGGCAAGGTCGGGCTTTTCGGCGGCGCAGGCGTCGGCAAGACAGTGCTCATCATGGAGCTCATCCGCAATATCGCTACTGAATACGGCGGCATATCGGTGTTTGCAGGTGTCGGCGAGCGTACCCGCGAGGGCAATGACCTGTGGCTTGAAATGAAGGAGTCTGGCGTTATCAAAAAAACCGCCATGGTTTTCGGTCAGATGAACGAGCCGCCGGGAGCGCGTTTGCGCGTGGCGCTGTCGGCCCTTACGGCAGCGGAATATTTCCGCGATGAAAAAGGTCTGGACGTGCTGCTGTTCATCGACAATATTTTCCGTTTCACGCAGGCGGGAGCCGAAGTGTCGGCACTTCTGGGGCGCATGCCCTCCGCCGTGGGGTACCAACCCACGCTGGCAAACGAGATGGGCGATCTGCAGGAGCGCATTACGTCAACGAAAAAGGGTTCGATTACTTCAATCCAGGCAGTGTATGTGCCTGCTGACGATTTGACCGATCCGGCCCCGGCGACCACGTTCAGCCACCTGGACGCCACCACGGTTCTATCGCGGGCACTGGCAGAACTGGGCATTTATCCTGCGGTTGACCCGCTTGATTCATCATCGCGCATTCTTGACCCGCTCGTGCTCGGCGAAGAACATTACGGGGTTGCCCGCGAGGTGCAGCTGATTCTGCAGAAGTACAAAGAGCTTCAGGATATTATCGCCATACTGGGTATGGAAGAGCTCTCCGATGAAGACAAGCAGACCGTGGCGCGCGCCCGCAAGATGCAGCGCTTCCTGTCGCAGCCATTCTTCGTTGCAGAGGCATTTTCCGGCACGCCAGGCAAGTATGTGCCCCTGAACGAGACGATTCGCGGTTTCAAGGAAATCATTGCCGGCAAGCATGACGATCTGCCCGAGCAGGCCTTTTACATGGTTGGCACCATTGACGAAGCAGTCGAGAAGGGCAAAAAACTGCAGGCTAAGGATTGACATGAAAGACAAGAGAAGCTACCGGATTGAGCTCGTGACGCCTGAAAAGACAGTGCTTAACGAAGAAATAATTTTTGTTGTCATCAAGTCGGGTGCAGGACCCGTCGGGATCATGCC
>CAYNVA010000008.1:0-9526 GCA_964400575.1 uncultured Thermodesulfobacteriota bacterium
GCGGCACAGCCCGGAGCGGCTCCTCGAGGTGATCGGCATGCTTGCCGGGGCCTGCGGATCGCAGGGGGTTATCGGCGGCCAGGTGGTTGACATCGAGTCTGAAGGCAGGCCCGTGAGCCGGGAAATGCTTGACTATATCCACGCGCATAAAACAGGCAAACTCATACACGCCGCGGTCATGCTGGGCGCGATTCTGGGTGGTGCGACGCAGGCCCGGCAGGCTGACCTTTCGCGCTACGGTGAAGCCATAGGCCTTGCATTCCAGATTACCGATGATATTCTGGACGTCGTAAGCACTTCGGAGCAGCTCGGCAAAACCGTTGGCAAGGACGCGCAGGCGGGCAAGGCCACCTATCCGGGCTTGCTGGGCATGGAGGAGGCTCGGCGCATGCAGCAGCACTATTTCGAGCTTTCGCTTGCCGCTCTTGCCTCATATGACGACACAGCCGAGCCGCTCCGGCAAATAGCGCGCGTAATTGTAGAGCGAAACAACTGAAACCGGGAAAATCGCATAATGGAAAAATTTTTGCACACAATACATTCACCCGAAGACCTGCGCAAGCTGAGCGTCAAGCAGCTGCCGCAGCTTGCCGAAGAAATTCGCGAGCTTATCATTGATACAGTCTCAAAAACCGGGGGGCACATTGCAGCAAGCCTCGGGGTGGTCGAGCTGACGATAGCCCTGCACTATGTGTTCAATACACCCCATGACAAAATCGTCTGGGACGTGGGGCATCAGGCCTATGCTCATAAAATTCTCACTGGTCGGCGCAAGGCGTTTTCGACGCTGCGGCAGATGGGCGGCCTGAGCGGGTTTCCCAAACGGGAAGAGAGTCAGTATGACACGTTCAATGTCGGCCACAGCAGCACCTCCATATCAGCAGCTCTCGGGATGGCGGAATCCTGCCGCCTCAAGGGGCAGGATTCCAAGGTGATCGCCGTCATAGGCGACGGCTCTCTCACTGCGGGCATGGCCTTTGAGGCGCTTAATCACGCCGGCCATATCAAGCGCAATTTGATTGTAATTCTCAATGATAATGAAATGTCTATCTCCCCGAATGTTGGCGCGCTGTCCTCGTCGCTGTCGCGAATTATTTCAGGCCAAGCCTATAATAAATTTCGCGATGAGATCAAGAGCGTGCTTGAAAAAATTCCCGGTATCGGTGAGGCGGTGTCGCGTCTGGCGCGCCAGTCCGAGGGCTTTTTCAAGAGCATTTTCGTGCCGGGGCTGATTTTTGAAGAACTCGGATTTGTCTACATAGGGCCGGTGATGGGGCACCGCATCGACCTGCTTATTGACGACCTGCGCAATATCAGGAACCTCAAGGGGCCGATTCTGCTGCATGTAATCACGAAAAAGGGCAGGGGCTACAAGCCCGCGGAGGAAGACCCCACCTATTTTCATGGCGTCGGCGCCTTTGACCGGGAAACGGGCAAGCCGGCGCCGAGCAACGGGGCGCCTTCCTATACACAGGTTTTCGGTGATGCGCTTGTCCGTATAGCAGCAGACAATCCGCAGGTCGTTGCCATCACTGCAGGTATGACCAGCGGCACGGGACTCGAGAAGTTCCAGCAGCAGTTCCCTGAGCGCTTTTACGATGTGGGCATCGCCGAGCAGCATGCCATTACCTTTGCCGCAGGGCTAGCAGCTGAGGGGTTCCGGCCTGTCGCAGCCATCTACTCGACCTTTTTACAGCGTTCTTTCGACCAGGTACTGCATGATGTATGCATGCAGAACCTGCCGGTCGTCTTCATGCTTGACCGAGCCGGGATCGTCGGAGAAGACGGGCCGACGCATCACGGGCTTTTTGATATTTCATATTTGCGGTCGCTTCCGAATATGGTTTTTATGGCCCCGGCCAATGAAAACGAGCTGCAGCATATGCTGTACACCGCCTTCGGGCTTTCGCAGCCAGTGGCCATTCGCTACCCCCGAGGCTCTGGCGTTGGCGTGCCACTTGACGGCGAGCTTCTCTGCCTGCCTGTCGGAAAAGCCGCGGTGTTGCAAGACGGCCATGACGTGGCGGTGTTCGCAATTGGCAGCACCGTGCATCCGGCTCTTGAGGCTGCACAGCTTCTTGCATCGGAGGGCATTTCCTGCGCCGTAGTCAATGCCCGGTTTATAAAGCCTCTTGATACAGCTGCTGTTGTGTCATATGCCCGCACGGCAAAGGCGCTTGTAACTGTCGAGGAGAACATGCTGCAGGGCGGATTCGGATCTGCCGTGCTTGAAGCTTTGCAAGATGCGGGCTGCACGGCCCGTGTGCTGCGTATCGGTATTCCCGACAGGTTTGTCGAGCAGGGCACGCAGAAGCAGCTCCGGGCGGCATACGGACTTGACGCCCAGGGCATTGCAGCTGCAGTCAAGAAAATACTCACCGATGAGCAGCGCTAAAAAAAAAGAGCGTCTTGACGGCCTGCTTGTTGCCCGGGGGCTTGCAGCAAGCCTTGAGAGGGCGCGCAGCCTCATTATGGCGGGCCAGGTGATCGTGGATGATCACCTGCACGACAAGCCCGGAACTTCCATTCCGCCCGATGCCGTCATTCGCCTTCGCCATGAGCCAGGCCCGTATGTCAGCCGCGGCGGCCTGAAGCTTGCAAAACCTCTGGATATATTCGCCATACCGGTCTCCGGCAAGACCATACTGGATGTGGGCGCTTCTACGGGCGGGTTTACCGACTGCCTGCTGCAGAGGGGCGCTGAGCGGGTGTATGCCGTTGATGTGGGCTATGGGCAGCTTGCATGGCAGCTGCAGCAGGACAGCCGCGTTGTGCGGCTTGACCGGACCAACATCACCGATCTCAAGTCAGAAGATATTGACCCGCCTGCCGACCTTGCGGTCATCGATGCTTCATTTACATCGCTGCGGCGTCTGCTGGGCAGCGTGCTCAGGCTGCTGTGCCCCGCGGGAGAGCTTGTCTGCCTTGTCAAGCCGCAGTTCGAGGCGCGGCGCGAGGCAGTGGAAAAAGGCGGCATCGTGCGTGATGAGAAGCAGTACCAGGAAGCGATACATGATCTGGTCAGATTCATGCGCCAGGGCGGACTTATTATCAGCGGTATTGCCGAGTCGCCGATTCAGGGCGCAAAGGGTAACCGGGAATTTTTCATCTATGCCCGAAAGGATGGCGCAGGAATCAGGGAGTGCAGACAGCCCGGTAAATAATAATAATGATTCCTGTTATTGCAGGTGAGACAGAGGGCTCTGCCGGCAGGAACCGCATACAGGTATGAAGGTTTGAGAACATACAAACACAAACGCCCGCCATTACTCGTGGCGGGCGTTTGCTATACGTCTGATGGTGCCGGTGCGTCATTTGGCAAAAAACCCGTTAATATCAATAGCCCGAAGGCTTCGCCCTATAAAGGTCATCCTGACCAAAGGGCTTTTTTTTAAACAAAGGATTTTGCCCACTTTGACGCTTGTCGAACACCCCAGACAAATTCTGTCTTTTTAAAAGAAGGAAGGAGGAGGGGGTATAAGTCCTGACGCTTTTTTAGACTTAAAACACTCTCTTCTCTTAAGGGTTAAGTGCCTCTCACTTTTTTCTCTTTTAGTTGGTGGGTTCGTCGCAATTCGCTGCGACCTTTAATCGTACATAACGATTGCTCATGTATGCTGAGCTCAACCCACCTCCTTCCCTCTATGTATCTATATAGCTTATAATTTGCGATTTGCAACATGCTGAAAAAATTTATTTTCAGGGCAGGCTGTGCAGTGTATGCATCAAGCATGCCACGGGGCAGCCGTGCGCAACCCCTTTTTTACGCCTTCCGGCTACAATCTGTCGGGCATAATAATTAGAAGTCAGAATCCAGAAGCAGGGAAAAGAAAAGACCGAAAACGTTTCGGATTTGATTTTTTCGAAGAAAAAAGTAAACTCATTAAAGCCTGTGTGTCTTCTATTCTGAATTCCTGATTCTTTTTTTTGCGCACAGGCGGCACAATCACGTGCTTTTTCTGCCCCTGCCCATGATGATTTCAAAGGTTGCCGGCACGCCCTCTGCGATGCCGAATTCCTGCTCGTAGAGTTCTATCATGCGGCGCCATACCCTGCGCACGCCGGTGCTGCGGTTGCGGTGGGTCGATGCATTGCGCGCGCCCATGCCCTTGATGGCCCTCACAAGCTCGTTGACCGAGGCATAGACAACCGTAACGCGATAGGTAATGCCCGAGACACGAGAAAAGCCGGCATCGGACATGTCGCAGCGTATGCGTTCTTCCGTGATGGGCAGCGCAAGGGCCTCGCCCAGATCATAGCCTGTTTGCCTGCATGCCTGGGTGAATGCCTGCCGGAGCTCGCAAAATGTGTTGGTGCCGAAAGCGGAAAACATAAAAAAACCACCCGGCCGCAGCACGCGCATGACCTCTGCAAGCGCTTCATGCCACTGCTCCAGCCACTGGTAGGTAAAGCTGGAAGCAACCAGATCAAAGACGGAGCCTGCGTACGGCAGCTGTTCGGCATCGGCAACAGGAAAGAGCAGGGTGGCATGGGCAAGTTTGGCCCTGGCATGGGCGATCATGTTGACGGCGATATCGCAGCCGTGCACCTGGGCCGAAGGGTATGACGCCATGAGCAGCGCCGTCAGGTTGCCCGTGCCCATGCCGATGTCAAGCACGCGTTCAGGTGTCTCAGCCTGCGGATCGGCAAGCTCCAGCAGCCGTGTCCCCATGGCGTCCTGAAGGCCCGCATAGTGGTCATAGGTGTCGGCGCTTGCGTTGAATGATTTTTTTACAAAAGGTTTATCGATGGTCGTCATGGCGGGCTTCCCATGAAAAGGCGCAGGTGGCTGATAACCTCTTTGCTGCGGGTGAGGAACGGCACATGCCCGGTCTGCTCGAACATTACAAGGCACGAGCCGGGGATATGGCTGTGCATGAAGGCCGCCCCTGACGGGTTGCAGATGGCGTCCTCATCGCCATGCAGTATGAGCGTGGGGGCGGTCACGCTGGCAAGCGCTGGCCGCAGGTCTTCTTCCATGAGGTTGCGCAGGGAGGCAAGGGCGGCGTCTTTGGCAGGTGCTGCGGCAAGGTCAGTCATGGCGGCGTAGCGCGGATCATGGCGCAGCAGCTCCTGCTCATGGGCAGTGAGCAGCAGGCGGTAGAAATTTTTCAAGCCTTCGGGATAGGCGCGTTCCACCTGGCGGTAGAGCCGCTGCACGGTAACCGCCGGGATGCCGCACGGATAGTCTGGTCTGCTGACAAGGGATGGATTGCCGCTTATGAAAACAAAACGGCCAAACAGCTCAGGCGACTGCGCAGCCGCCTTCAACAGCACGGACACCCCCATGGACCAGCCCACGGCAGTGATGCGGGCACATGCCAGCTCGCGCATAAGATCGATTATGTCACCGGCAAAGGCATCGCAGGTATAGGGGCCGGGGGCTTCACGGGACGAGCCGTGGCCGCTCAGATCAATGGTGATTATCTGAAAACCGCCTGAAAATTTTTCTATCAGCTCGGCCCAGACACCGCTGTGCATGGCCCAGCCATGCACCAGCAGCAGGGGCTCTCCCTGCCCGAATATTTTATAATGTAGTTGGGTTCCCTTATTCATAATGCTTGAGTGCCGGCCTGCAAACCTGCCAGCTTGAAAGCCTAAATGATTCCCAGTTCCTTTCCTGTTTTCCCGAGCATGGCAAGGGCCCACTCAAGGTCCCGGCCCTCGTGGGTTGCCATGACCGTGATGCGCAGGCGCGAGGAGCCCCGCGGCACCGTGGGCGGTCTGATTGCCTGAATAAAAATTCCTTCCTCAAAAAGACGGCGCGCCATGGCCACAGCCTTGTCCGGGGCGCCGGTCAGCACCGGCATGATGTGCGTGCAACTGTCAAGGGTGTTGAACCCAAGGCTCTGCAGACCGGTCCGCATGAAAGCGGCATTTTCTGCAAGCCGCTGCCGGCGCTGCGGCTCATCGGCCAGTATCTGCAGCGCTTCCAGGGCTGAGGCAACCACCGATGGCGGCAGGGCCGTGGTGAAGATAAAGCTTCTGGCTCGGTTAATGAGATATTCCCGCAGATCACGGGAGCCCGCAACAAAAGCGCCGAAGCTGCCAAGTGCTTTGCCCAGTGTGGCCATGACGATGATATCAGGGCTGCCTGCAAGGCCGAAATGTTCAAGCGTGCCCCGGCCCGTCGGGCCCAGCGCAGCCGTGCCGTGGGCGTCATCAACGATCAGGGTTGCGTCACAGCTGCGGGCAAGGGCTGCGAGTTCGGGCAGCGGCGCAAGATCGCCGTCCATGCTGAAGACGCCGTCGGTCACGATGATGCGCCTGCGGCATTGCCCGCATTTTTTCAGAAGCGCTGCAAGGGTTTCCGTGTCGCGGTGCGGATAGACCTCGACGCGGGCGCGGCTCAGGCGGCAGCCGTCGATGATGCTGGCATGGTTCAGCTCATCGCTGAAGATGACATCCTCAGGGCCGGCCAGTGCCTGCAAAAGTCCCACATTTGCCATATACCCGGTATTAAAAACAAGGGCAGCTTCGGTGTCCTTGAACCGTGCAAGGCAGTCCTCCAGCTCGTCCAGAAGTATAGTAGTGCCGCTGATTAAACGGGAAGCCCCGGCCCCTGTTCCCCACTGCGCAGCGGCTTCCTGCGCCCGGGCCTTCATGCGCGGGTGCGCGGCAAGGCCGAGATAATCGTTTGAGGCAAGCAGCAGCACAGACCTGCCGTTGATGGTGGCGCGCGGGCCGGACTGAGACGAAAGGCTTACCATTCTGCGGTACAGCCCCGCCTGATCCAGTGCTTTGAGTTCATCGTCAAAGTGCAGCATCAAAATACGATAGCCGAGGCAGGAGCGCTTGTCAATAAAGGTCCTTTGATTGTTTGCGGATTTTAACTGTGCTTATCAGTGATGCTGAATTTTTCCACCAGCCGCTCGGGGTGATAGGAAAGCTTTGCCTGCCGCAGGCCGTCATCACCCAGATCCTGCTCGCGGTTCACAAACGGCACACCGCTCCAGGCATGCTCGCAGAACTGCTGATTGATGACAGCATACAGGCCCGGGATTTGGGCATTGGCCTTTTCGATATGCACAACGGCAGTGTCTTTATTTAAAAGCTCTCCGAGCGTGAAGGCTTCCACCACGCCGTCGATCACGATCACCCCTGCCTGCACGGCCAGGCGGTCAAAAGAGCCGAGCAATTCTTTTATAGCTTCCCACTCGCCCATGAGGTTCATATCTTCGGTGCACCGGTTGCAGTCGCACCATGCATCCTGAAGCTTGAGGCATGCCTGCACATGCTCTGTGGTCATGGACTCGTAGGCAAAACTGCAGGTTGAACGAAATTTGTTTATATGGTTCTTCTTGCCGTGATACCTGCGGCCTGCAAGCTGGATAAGGCCATCGGTTTTATAAACATAGTCAAAGTGCTCCCGCCGGGGCGCGATGATGAAATCGGGGCTTGCGGCAAGCTCCTCTGCAAGCCGGCTGTCGGCCCGGGCGATGCCGGGCTGCGCCTGCCCTTTTTCCTCATGCAGCCAGGAAAGCAGCAGCCGAACCGCTTCGGCGCGCGATGCAGGCCCCACCGGCGGCAGGCCGAACACTCCGCCGCTTCCATCACTGCACAGAAGCAGCAGCGTGTCGCGCAACAGGCACCACTGCGTGCCGTAATGCCTGCGCCAGATGAAGAGATTGGTGAAGGTGAGTTCCGAGGTCTCGGGCTGATAGGCCCACAGTATCTCGCGGATGCTTTCGCGATCTTCGAGTTCAAGCGGCTTGAAGTTCGGGAATAGCGGGATGGTTGCCATAGTGCTTGTCATTTTAAAATTAATAAAGCATTGTCTGCAGGCTGGCAGGCATGCAAGCTTGCAAGCCGACAGGTCGGAACCTGAAAGCATAATTTTCAGATGTAAGCCTGTATGAATCTAATACAGGAAATGAACTCGTGCAACAGCAATTTTCAAAAGACAAGTTGACAATATATGCCCGCCTACATATATTCACGCAATGTTCTTGGGTATACCACAGTCAGGATCGCAAACATGAAACCGGCACTTGCAGGAATTCGCATTATCGACTTCACGCGGGCGCTTGCCGGCCCCTACTGCACCATGCTGCTTGCCGATATGGGCGCCGAGGTCGTGAAGATTGAAATGCCCGGCGCGGGCGATGACTCCCGCGGGTGGGGCCCGCCGTTTGTCGGTTCCGAGTCGGCCTTTTACCTGAGCATCAACCGCAATAAGAAGAGCATCGCCCTTGACCTGAAAAATGAATCCGCACGCGCCATCGCCCTGCGGCTTATCAGCACGGCCGACGTGGTTGTCGAGGGCAACCGCCCCGGCGTCATGAAGCGTCTGGGGCTGGATTACGAGACGGTCAAGGAGCAAAGTCCCGCCATCATCTACTGCTCGGTGTCGGCTTTCGGCCAGACCGGGCCCTATGCCGAAAGGGCCGGCTATGACCAGGTGCTGCAGGGCTATGGCGGCATTATGGGGCTGACGGGAGAGCCGGATGGTCAGCCTCTTAAAGTGGGTATTTCCATCACTGATCTTACCACGGGCATGTTTGCCGCCATCGGCATTGTAACAGCCCTGTATCACCGGCAGCAAACCGGTCGGGGCCAGTATATCGACACGGCCATGCTCGACGGACAGGTTTCATGGCTCACCTATCAGGCTCAGAGCTACTGGGCAACAGGCGAGGTGCCGAAGCGCGCCGGTTCGGGCCATGGCCTTATCGTTCCCTACCAGGCATTTCAGACGGCAGATGGTTTCATTAATATCGCCGTTGGAAATGATAATCTCTGGCGGTCGTTCTGCAGGGTGATGGGCCTTGAGCACCTGACTAATGATCCGCGCTATACCACCAATCCTGTCCGTGTTGAGAACAGGGCTGAGCTGCTCGGCATCATCAAACCGATACTAGAGGCACAGCCGTCGGCGCACTGGATCGGGCTTCTTGACGGTGCGGGCATTCCCTGCGGGCCTATCTACACGGTTGACCAGGTGGTTGCAGACCCGCAGGTTCTTGCGCGCGAGATGGTGACGCAGGTCGAGCATCCCGCCTACGGCATGATCAATGTGCTGGGTTTTCCGATAAAGTTTTCAGAGACACCGGGCCGGGTGGCAACGGCGCCGCCCACGCTTGGGGAGCATACGGACGAGGTTTTAAAAAGTCTTGGCCTGACTGATGCGGAAATGAAATTGTTGCGCAATAAAAAAATTATAAATTAATTAAATTAAAAAAGTGGGCGAGTTCTCCGTCATTCCAGCTTGTCTGGAATCCTGTTCGGGAAGGATAAAGATTCCGGACAGTATGTAGGGTGCGCTGCGCGCACCAATTAAATACGGTGCGCATAGCGCACACTACAGCAGAGGGATTTTCAGCAGCATGAAGCCTGTTACTGCAATCCTGTTTGACAGACACAATACGGCCCTGAGTGCAGCGCTTACGGCAAGCCCCTGTGTCGAAAAGATCATGTTTTGCGATGATTACAGCGGCAAAGCCCTGGCAGGGGCTTTGGAAGGCGCGGCATTGCAGGATTATGCCTTGGTTGTACCGGCATCAGCAGGAGTTGTTCTTTCGGAGGA
>CAYNVA010000009.1:0-2519 GCA_964400575.1 uncultured Thermodesulfobacteriota bacterium
TTTTCAATCACTGCACGGTCATATTTTCCCGTAGGAAGCACGGGGATAGAATCAACTATTTTGATATGGCGGGGGATGGCATAGGGCTCGCAGATTTTTGCAAGCCCGGACCGTATTGCTGATGCATCAGCAGTGCCTGCAATAAGAGCTGCAATATCGCTGCCCCTGCCGGTGCGGGCATGCATGGCAAAGACCACGGCATCACGCACGTTGCTGAGAGTTTTTACTTTATCGCAAATTTCAGAAAGATCAACCCGCCTGCCGCCAACTTTTACAATATCGTCGGCCCGGCCATGAAGGGTGAAACCTTCAGCCCCGCAGGGTTCTGCGCGGTCGGCAGTGGTAAAGAATCCATCCTGATCGCGGGGCAGCTCGGGCGAGAGGAAATCCGAGCGCAGCTGCAGCCGTCCATTGTGTATCTTCCAGTCAATGCCTTTAAACGTGCGACACCCCAGCCTGTCGGTCGGGGCAGCTTTCCAGGCTACACCGCCTGTTTCAGTGGAGCCGTAAATCTCAATGACGGCCATACCGGTTTTCCCGTGGAAATACTCCGCATCAGGCCTGGGGAGCATGCCAGCAGATGAAAAAGCCAGCCTGAGGTTATGGCGCTGCAGGCTCTCAGTTTTCAGCACATGATACTGAGAGGGAACGCTTACCAGAATTGTAGCCTCCGTATCGCTGGCTGCGTCAAGAATCTCCTGCGGAAATGAGTAGACGGGCTCAAGCACGGTACAGCCCGACACAAGAGGCACCAGCACGGAGAAAAGCAGCCCGTATATGTGCTGTGGCGGCACGGTTGCAAGAATACAATCCTGCGGCCCTATGCCGAATGTTTCGGTAAGCAGCAGCGCTTCGCCGAAAAGATTCCGTGCGGTTTTAGACCAGAGCTTTGGTTTGCCGGTGGAGCCGCCCGTGAAGAGCATGACCCGCGGCGTATCGGCATCACCTGCATTATAAACAAGAGGCGCAGGAGATGCCACGCGGTCGGGCATGATAACAGTGCAATCAACGGGCGGGGCATCGTTGCCTTCGGAGAGTATTTTTGAAAAAGGGATACTTGATCGTGCCTCATCAAGCGCCTGCGAAGAAAAAGCATAGGGAATAATGATGCGCGGCCCGCCGCACACAGCGGCAAGCAGGGCAGCGGCGATACGGGTTTTGTCCTGCGTCCAGAGGCAGAGGGGCTCGCCGGGGGAGGTAAGGCTGCATATGCCCGCGGCTAAACGGCACACATCACCGCAGGTATGACCACCTGCGATAAATTTGCGAAGATGGTTGCCGGTAATACGATTAAGGAAATCAGGCAGTTCGTCTTGCATGGTTTGGGAAAACATTTCTCAGACAGGCCCGTACCGAGGGGGTATTTCTTGACTTTTCGGGCTGTTTATATTCTATTGATTCCATCCTGAAATGCTGCCGTTCAGCACAAGCTTTTAAGTAGCACGATTTTGCCCAATTGCCAATTACCGTGTTCTATGCAAGACATAGTTATTGATGATTTGATCCCGCACCGCGGCCGAATGAAACTCATCGCGGCGGCAGTGGAGGTGGACAGCGACCATGCCGTGACATTGTCCACCGTTGCCGACTCATGGCCGCTTCTGGATGGTGAATCAATGAGCCCTGTGGTGCTCATTGAAGTGGTGGCACAGACCGCAGGGGTGCTTTCATGCTGGAAAAAGGGCGCGAACAGATCAGCCTATACGGCCGGGGTGCTGACCGGCATAAACAGCGCAGAGTTTTTTGTAGATGCAGTGCCCCTTGGCGCTGAGCTCATTACCACGGTCACCAATCGCTACAGTCTTGAGGATTATGAGGCAATGGAGGGCACGGTCATGATGGGGGAGCAGTGCCTCTGTATAATTCAGCTGCAGATATTAGGGCTTCGGGCAGCGCCGGAAGTATAGATTTAAAAGGATTAATTTTAAATAATAGACTTCACCGATGGGAACTTTATGGACAATCAGAAAATTGCCATAGTCACCGGCGGCAGCCGCGGCATAGGCCGCGCCATAGCCTGCGAGCTTGCAGCTGACGGCTATTATGTCATAATCACCTACAAGTCAAACGACGCGCAGGCGCAGGAGACGGTTAACAGCATTAAGGCAAAAGGCTGCGGAGCAGAGGCGGTAAAGTTTGACGTGGCTGATGCTGCAGAGGCTGCCGTACAGATGAATGCCATCTGCGCGCGGTTTCAAAACATCCAGGTGCTGGTCAATAATGCCGGTATTACCGCAGACGGCCTGTTCATGCTCATGACCGAGACTGAGTGGACCTCGGTCATCGATACATCGCTCAAAGGGTTTTACCATGTCACGCAGCCGGTGCTGAAGAAAATGGCGGTGAATCACAGCGGGTCGATTGTGGCGATTTCCTCTGTGTCGGCGCTTATGGGCAACCGCGGCCAGTCAAATTACGCAGCTGCCAAGGCAGGCATAATTGCCGCTTGCAAAGCCCTTGCCTGCGAAGTGGCACGCACGGGCATCAGGGTCAATGTCGTGGCGCCCGGGCTCATCGAT
>CAYNVA010000010.1:0-5179 GCA_964400575.1 uncultured Thermodesulfobacteriota bacterium
GGGGGTTACAGCGCTCAGGTATCAGAGGGTTGATGCCATGATAGCATCAATGGGGTTACCAAGAGAGAAACTGGGCCTCTAGCAGGCTGTTGAAAAACGCCCATCTGCTGCGTTGCGCTCATCCTGCTTCACTGCAGCGTACGAAAAGTACGCCTCATTTTGCATGATTTCGAGCGCCTTGCATCTGAGCATTTTTGAACAGCCTGTATGGATTGACTTTTTCAACAACCTGCTAGTGCCGGATTGGTAAATATCCGGAAGGCACAAAAGATAATTAATCAGGGAGACATGCATGGAACAGAGACAGTTTTTACTTGAACAGAAAGATATTCCCACGAAGTGGTATAACATCGTAGCAGACATGGGCGTCCCGCCGGCGCCACCCCTGTATCCTGCAACCATGCAGCCATGTGGCCCGGAGGCCCTGGAGCCGATATTTCCCAAGGCAATCATAGAGCAGGAGATGAGCGGCGCCCGGTGGATACCAATCCCCGAGGAAGTGTTAAATATTCTTGCTTTGTGGCGGCCCACGCCATTATACCGGGCCGTACGGCTGGAACAGGCGCTTAATACCCCGGCAAAAATTTTCTATAAATATGAAGGAACCAGCCCGGTTGCAAGCCATAAGTCAAATACTGCAGTGGCTCAGGCCTACTACAACAAAAAGGAAGGCATCAAGCGGCTTGCCACTGAGACCGGGGCCGGCCAGTGGGGCTGCGCCCTTGCCATGGCCTGCAGCTTTTTTAATCTGGAGTGCACGGTGTATATGGTCAAGGTGAGTTTTGACCAGAAGCCGTACCGCAAATCCCTGATGCAGACATTTGGCGCCACCATCTATCCAAGCCCGAGCGATCAGACCCAGTTTGGCAGAAAGCTTCGGGCAGAGAACCCGGAAAACCCCGGAAGTCTCGGCATAGCCATCAGCGAGGCAATTGAGGATGCGGTAACGCACACAGGAGTGAAATATGCCATTGGCAGTGTGGTAAACCACGTCGTGCATCACCAGACCATTATCGGACTTGAAGCAAAGAAACAGATGGAGATGACCGGCGAATATCCGGATGTGGTGATTGGCTGTGTGGGCGGCGGCAGTAACTTTGCCGGGCTTGCTTTTCCTTTCCTTGCAGATAAGTTTACCGGAAAAAACGTACGTGCCCTTGCCGTTGAGCCCAGAGCGTGCGCCTCCCTTACCGCAGGGGAGTACCGTTATGATTTTGGCGACACGGCCCAGCAGACGCCGCTGTTAAAGATGTACACCCTGGGGTCTTCTTTCATGCCGCCGAGCATTCATGCCGGCGGGCTTCGCTATCACGGCATGTCGCCGCTGGTGAGCCAGCTCTTCGACATGAAGCTTATTGATGCAGCAGCTTACGGGCAGCTTGAGATATTTGACGCAGCCATAACCTTTGCCCGTTCAGAAGGTATTGTCCCGGCGCCTGAAGCTGCCCACGCAATAAAGGCTGCCATTGATGAGGCCCTGAAAGCTAAAGAGGAAGGAAAAAAGCGGGTGATTCTGTTTAGCCTGAGCGGTCACGGCATGCTTGACCTGGGGGCCTATGACTCCTACTTTGCGGGTCAGCTCATAAATACATAACTTATAGCTTGCGCTGTAAGTTTTTTAACAAGAGGTTAGCCGCAGCAGGTATATGCCGCAGGCTGAAGCCTGCGCTCTGAACAAAACCTGATAACCTTATCACAGTCTGTCATGATGATATTCAACGGAAAAAAAAACAGGCTGTATCTTTTTTCTATGATGTTTTGCCTGTGACGCTATGAAACAGCTGATTATCTTTCTGGCCATTACAGTGAGCTTATCTATCGGGCAGGCTTTTTTACCGGGTGCTGCCAAGGCAGCATCCTATCCGGTCTCGGTTATTGAGACCGGCATAACCGAAGGCTTTGCGCCGCCCACCCTGTATCTTGAGCCGGAGCAGCTGACGCCGATACTCGGGCAGAACAGAACCCTGCAAAAGCCCTATCTGCTTAATTTCAAGAGGCGGCGGGGGAAGGTCTTTGCGCGGATCAACACTGCATTCATGACTGAAATGATAGCCAAACAGGCGGAGGCATTCAGCAAAGCTGCCGATCCTTTTGATAACCTCACGCAACCGTCGCCCGGCTACACCTGGCGGCTGAAAATTTTCCATCCCGGCTCCTCTCCCGGCAAGCTTCCTTCTTCAGATGGAGCCTTTCATATAATGATCTTTTGTGCCGGGGCGGGAAAATCAGGCCCGCAGTACGCTGCTGCCATGGACTGGCTGGGCAGCTATTATGCGCAGAAGGGCTATATTGTTGCCGTTCCGGACCTGATCGGCAATGACGAGAATCTATCCAAGACGGCGTTTTACGAAATCGCCACAGACATTCATCTGCTCCAGGTGCAGCAGACCATTGATTATATCAAGCTGCTTTTTGATAATGCCACTGATACGGACAGCATTACGCTCATAGGCCACTCCCTCGGGGGATATACGGCACTAAAAACAGCGGCCCGGGACAGCCGGATACAGCGCCTGTGCCTTCTTTCGTCGGCTTTTGTCTATCAGCGATACTGGCCCGGTTTTCTCATTGACTCCGTTGATGTCTTTGATCTTCTCAACGCGCTGCCGAAACAGCGCGGCATGGCCCTTCATGTCCAGCGCTTCACCGGGCCGCCCCATGTGCTGGGCTGCCCTGAGTATGACGCAGAGTGCGACTGGGTTCCGCCGATAGACGGGTTTATTACCCGGGTGGATATTTCCCGTGACCGCTGGGAGCCCCGTCTGTGCGCAGGGCAGGCCTGCGGCGTGCAGGATGGAACGCTGTATAACTACGGGCTCTATGAAGGGCCGAAACAGGACTCGATTAAAAACAATAACCTGCTTGCTCATAGCAGCATGTACAGCGATGATGCTGAAAACAGCGCCGGCAGAGAATTGATCCTGCAGTATCTTGATGCATTTTTTCAGCAGTTTCCCGTTGAATAATGTCAGCTTGTAAGGCTGGTGTCAACCCGCCGCAATTAATCAGTGCCATACTACAAACGAGCTTATCAAAAAGGCGGCATATATTTCTTCACGGTGTTTTGCTCAATGTGGTACAAAGGATTTGCAAATCCGGCAGTCAGCAGGGTGCGCACCCCGCACTCTACTGACTACAGAGTGCTTCCGGCCACAAACAAACCATAAGATAAGTACATGCAGGCCATGTTCACACACCTTCATCGCAGCGGGATGCACTGGACCATAAAGTCGGGCTTTGAAAAAGCCCTGCCTGCGGACCTTCCCGCAAACGCCGATGACTGCGCGCGCGACTCTCGCGCCACGCTTATCCGCGACAATAATGTGCGCATGTCGTTTTTGTACCGCAGCGGTGATGCCGGGCTTTTTATAAAACGATACAAGTGCCGCAGTCTGTGGGACACGGTAAAATATTTTTTCTTCCCTTCAAAGGCCATTGCAGAATGGCGCAACCTGCGGCGCTTTGAAGAGCAGGGCATCCCGACGTCGGCCCCGCTTGCTGTTGCTGAAAAGCGCATGCTGCGGCTTCTGCGCGAAAGCTGCCTGGTGACGGCATCGCTTGCGCCTGCCGAGGCGCTCAATGAATACCTGCTTAAAGCGAGGCTTGCGCCCCTGCAGCGGCAGCAGCTTGCCTGCGCCCTTGCCCGGCTTGTAAAAAAATTGCATGATGCCAATGTATTTTTCCGCGACCTGCATGCAGGCAATATTCTCATAGACTGGAGCCGGGGCGGCCAGCCCGCGCTGTTTCTTATCGACCTGCACAAAGCCTGGTTTGTTGCCCGGCTGCAGGACTGGATGCGCGTGCGGGACCTGGGGCAGCTGTGCAATTCGCTTGCCGCCTCCCGCACCGATGGCATCAGGTTCCTGAAAACCTACCTTGCGGGCCAGCCTGATGCCGCGTACCGCTCACTGCAGCATAAAATACAGGGTAAGCAGATTAAACTGGAGGCCGTGCGCATCAAAAGCCGCAGCAAGCGCTGCATCAGGCACAGCACGGTTTTTGAAAAGAAAAGAACCTGGGCTGAATCCTATTTCGGCAGAAAGGATTTCGGCAAGAAGCCAGCCGATGCCGCAATTAGCCTGCACTGCACCGAGCTTGCCTCGGGCACAGCCCGTATTCTCAAGCGCGCATCAAAGTCAGCAGTGACACTGCACGCACTTGAAGGACACGGGCAGGTCTGCGTCAAGGGCTATCGTCACGTGAGCCTGTGGTACAGCCTGAAAAATATTTTTAAAAAGTCGCGGGCGCTCAAAAGCTGGATTGCGGCACACGGCCTGCTGGTGCGGGGGATCGACACGCCCCTGCCGCTTGCCGTGCTGGAGCGCACCTGCGGGCCCCTGCGGCGCGAATCTTTTCTTATCACGGGGCTGCTGCCCGATGCCCGCGAACTCAACGACTATATTCGTGCAGCCGATCCGGGAGAGCGAAAAGCTGATTTTATCGCCAGCCTTGCCGCCATGCTCAGGCGCGTGCATGACCGGGGCGTCTATCATGCTGATCTCAAATCAAACAATATTCTCGTGCAGGAAGCAGGCCCGGGCTGGCGCTTTTCACTGATCGATCTTGACCGCACATACTTTACCGACGGCCTGAGCTTTTTACAGCGCTCCAATAACCTGGCGCAGATCAATGCCTCGGTTGCGGCGTGCATGACACTGCGGGACCGCTTGAAATTTTTCCATTTTTACGCTAAAGGAACTGTCTTTTACGGCCAGCGCAGAGAGTATTATCGCAGAATCCTTGCGATCAGCCGGAGGAAAAACACGGCGCCCTACGGCGTGCTCTTTACCTGAGAATTTAAAAGACAGGTTTGAAACCTGTCTCTACGGAATCGAATCAAACAAAATGAGAACAAGGAATCATTAAAATAAACTTTTGCAAATGATAAAAAAGCATGCCTTTATACATGAACAATATGTTTTACATCTCGTAGGGGAGGGGTTTATCCCCTCCCGCAGGCGGGCATAAAGCCCGCCACTACTTTCAGATAATAAAACCAGGAAATCAATTGCGGCTGTTTATTCGTGCCGTTCACTGTATCTAAACAGGGTATTTGATGAAAATTCTGCACATCTTCAGCAACTGGAAATGGACCGGGCCGGCCGAGCATGCCCTCAATCTTGCCCTGCAGCTCCGGCAGCACGGGCATGACGTGACATTCGCCTGCGCTGCGCCGCCT
>CAYNVA010000011.1:0-3357 GCA_964400575.1 uncultured Thermodesulfobacteriota bacterium
AAACAATTGATCTTGCCGCTGAAATCTCCCGGGCTGCTTTAGCTGAGCAGGACTATCTCTGCGCGCAAACCATGCATCTCTTTATCGAAGCCTACGGCGCTGAAGCCGGAAATCTCTGTTTGAAACTGCTGCCCTATGGCGGTCTCTACATTGCCGGCGGCATAGCCCCTAAAATTCTGCCCCTGATGCAGGCGGGCAATTTCATGAAAGCTTTTCGCGATAAGGGACGCATGAGCGCTCAGATGGAAAAAATCCCGGTGCATGTTGTTGTGAACCCCCGGGTCGGGCTCATGGGCGCAGCAATCTGCGCTGCTCAGCCTTTTTACGATGCCTGATACCAATGCGGAACCGCTCCATATAGTTGTGGCAGGTATTGTCTTTTTGTCGTATATCATCACAATAGATATTAACCACCTTTATTGCTGGCACTGTGTATGAATAAGCGTTACCGTCCGATCATTTTACTTCTTATCTTCATCGGCCTTGTCGTTTTTTTTACGGCAGAAGTCCGGTACACGTTCACACTCATCTACAGCAAGTTTTTGAAACAGCCTGCTGCGGTCCCGCCACTACATGAGTTTGAATCAATAGTGCGCTATGAGCCGCTGTATCAAGGCACCGGCACTATCGCCATTGATACTGCTCCCGCGCTGCACAACACGCCTTCCTGACACGCCCGGCCGCATCACCGCACGTTATTGTCTTCAGGAAAAGCATCACCTGTGACGATGGTTCCCTGAAGAAGGCAACTCCGGCTCTTCATGTTTTTTGACTACAAAAAAAGAGCTGGGATTAACTCTCCAGCTCTTTCTACCCAGATTGAAAACCTGTATTTTAGTGCACGTATCTAAAGACTAGAGCCATTACCCGTGCTGTGCATTGGACACATACCTGTGTCATTCCGGCTTGTCCGGAATCATTTTTCCGCACAATAAAAGGGATTCCGGACAAGCCGGAATGACTTGCAATAAAGGCATGCTGCCCTCTATCTTCGACCGTGCTTTTATTGTGCGGCTGCAAAAAAATATTGCATGCTTTAGCGGGCGTTGGCAGCAAAGCCGAACGCGCGGCGTGCGCTGTTCATAAACCCTCTTTTTTGTTTACCTTCGGTGCGCTCCCTGGGCAGGGAGGAATCCTTCCTCTGCGGGCGCTGCGCATGCTCCTGCCTTTGAGCCCGGTAAGCCGGCTTCTGCTCTGAAGGCCTTGACGCGCGGCGCGCGGGCTGCTGCTGCGGCCTGCGGCTTGATGGCGGCTGCAGGTGTGCGTAGGCTACGGCGGCAGTGGTTTCGGTTTTCTGAAGCTGCAGCTTGGCGCCAAGCGACCGCTCGAGGCAGCGGATCAGATCCTTGTCATCGCGCGTTACAAAGCTGCACGACTGGCCGGTCTTTTCAGCTCGTCCGGTGCGGCCGACGCGGTGCGTATAGGCATCAGCGGTATCCGGCATGTCGTAATTGACAACATGGGAGATGTCGGCCACATCGATGCCGCGGGCGGCGATGTCGGTTGCAACAAGCACCCGGTAGGCGCCTTTGCGGAAACCGTCAAGGGCCTGCTGCCGCTTGAGCTGCGAGAGGTTCCCGTGCAGGGATGTAGCCTCATAGCCTGTTTTTTCAAGCTGCTGGGCAAGGCTTTTTGCCCGGTGCTTCGTGCGCGTAAACACGAGCACGGACGAGGCCGCAGTGTCGCTCAGTATGTTTTTCAGAAGCGTTGTCTTGCCTTCTGACTCCACGGCGTAAAATGCCTGCGTCACGGTTGATGCCGGCGCTGCATGGCCGATCTGAATGGTGACGGGATCGCGCAGGATATCGCGCGCCAGGGTCTGTATTTCCCGGGGCATGGTGGCTGAAAAAAGCAGGGTCTGCCGGTCTTTGGGCAGAAGCTTGATGATTTTTCTGATGTCGGGCAGAAACCCCATATCAAACATCTGGTCGGCTTCATCAAGCACCAGCACCTCGACTGTTGCAAGGTTGATGGTGCCGCGCTCCACATGGTCAAGCAGCCTTCCCGGGCATGCCGAAACGATATCCACGCCTCTGCGCAGCTTTTGAATCTGGGGCTGAATGCTCACGCCGCCATAGATGCTCATGCCGCGGTGCTGCGTATGGCGCCCCAGGTCCTGTACAACCTGATTTGTCTGCTCGGTGAGCTCGCGCGTGGGGGCAATGATAAGGGCCCGCACATTGCCGCGCGCGCGGTTGAGCATGCCCTGCAGTATGGGCAGCACGAAGGCTGCTGTTTTGCCGGTGCCGGTCTGGGCCGTGCCCATGACATCGCGGCCTTCAAGAATCGGGGGCATGCCCTGCTGCTGAATGGGTGTGGGCACGCTATAGCCAAGGGCCTTAATGCCGGTCATAATTTTTTCGTCAAAATTGAATGTGTTAAAATTCATAGTTCGTTTTTCTCTCTTTTTAATTAATACTGTTACTGCTTTGTGTGCTATCTGGCTCGGGGCCTGGCATCCTCTGAAATGCGCGCAGCCAAATCTCTCGTGAGATAGCTTTTTAGTTTGCCATGCATGCATGGTCGGTTTGTGTTTCTGTTGCCTGTCTGGTTTTACATTGCCGGCTGTATGCTCCCTGCTGTTTCGGGTTACTGTCAAGGGACGCTGAATAGAAAAAAAGCCCGGGGAATCAACTTAAATCCCGCGGGCTTTTATTTATCAAAAGGTACTGGATTTTCAATCAACGTCTGGTGGTACTGCTTTACTTGAAAGAATAATAACCGCTCTTTAACGATAAGTCAACCTTTTATATATTTTTTCTTTGGGGGCAGAAACCGGGCACAACGCACAAGCGCAGATGCGGTCAAGCATATTTAATTGCCTCCTCGCTAAAATCTGCGGCTCATACGTGATAGAAATCTTTTATAACGTCTTTTAGTTTAAAGAGTTGGAATCCAGAATTCAGGAGTCAGAATTCAGAATAGAATACGGGGAGGCTTCAAGGAGTTTACTTGTTTCTTTCAGATAAGCAGACTCTGAAACGTTTTCGCTGTTTTTTTTTCGTACTGAATTCCAAGTCCTTAATTCCGACTTCCGACCTCTGACCTCCGACTTCTCCCCTAAAGGATGCGAGTAACATGAACACACATAAAAGCTATTTAAATACCCGCAGATAGTGGTGGAGTGCCATTTAATTTATATTGCACGGTGGCCGTGCTCGTACTATGTATAATTGAGCATATGTTTCCAATCTGTATAAGGGGATGTTTATGCATATGGCAGACGCACCTGTCTATTCGTCTTGAAAAGCCGCTTTCGATGCAGAAATGCCTTGTGCGCGCCCCCAAAACAAATAAAGGCGTGCACACACACGACCATCATTGAAGGATTGCCATGCCGTCATCACGCGGGATCAT
>CAYNVA010000012.1:0-4680 GCA_964400575.1 uncultured Thermodesulfobacteriota bacterium
GGCATACCCGAGCTTATGGCCATCTGCGGCGATATCCTGCGCTCGGCGCGCGTTGACGATCCCGTTCGCTTTAAGCAGCTCCTGCTTGAAGAGCGGGCAGCCCAGGAGCAGCGCCTCGTGCCGGCAGGCCATCAGCTGGTAAGCTCGCGCCTGCAGGCCAGGTTTTCAGAAGCTGACTGGGCAGACGAGCAGATGAACGGCGTTTCCTACCTGCAGTTTCTGCGGCAGCTTGAACAGCGTATTCAGGCGGACTGGGATTCGGTGGCAGCCGATGTGCGCGCTGTGCGGGAACTGCTGGCGCAGCGTTCGGCCCTGGTGATCAATGTCACCGCCGATGCCGGTTTATGGCGATCCGCGCAGGCCCATACCGAGGAGTTTCTGGCAGCGCTGCCTGACGGGACAGCCGAACCCGCGGCCTGGCAGCCGCAGCCGCCCCCGGCAGGCGAGGCGCTGGTGGTGCCGACGCCGGTCAACTATGTGGGCAAGGGCGCTCATCTCTACAGCCTTGGCTATCGCTACCACGGTTCGGTGCATGTGATAGCCCATCTTTTGCGCACTTCCTATCTCTGGGAGCGCGTGCGCGTACAGGGAGGCGCTTATGGCGCATTCTGCAGTTTCGACCGCCTGTCGGGCGGTTTTGTCTTTGTTTCCTACCGTGATCCCAACCTTCTGGCAACCCTTGATATATATGACCAGACAGCCGCGTTTCTGCGCAGCGCGAGCATCACCGGTGAGGAGCTTGTCAAAAGCATCATCGGCGCCATCGGCGACCTGGACAGCTATCTGCTGCCCGATGCCCGCGGCATGGTATCGCTGCAGCGGCATCTCAACGGCGTAACCGATGCTTCGCGCCAGCAGATGCGCGATGAGATTCTTGCCACCACGCCGGCTCATGTGCGCGCTTTTGCCGACGTTCTGGATGCCGTGCGCGACTCTGGCGTGGCTGCCGTACTGGGTGCTGCGCAGGCGGTCGGCCAGGCCCATGCCGAACGCGGGCTTTTCCCCCATGTTGTAACGCTCATGTAAGGAATCCGTATGGCGCTGCCGCAACAGGACAGAACCGTAACCGTACGCCGCTGCCCCTCCTATGACTACCCTTTGGTAAAAGAGGCTGTTGTAAAGCTCGGTGAAAATAGTGCGGGCGGCTGGTCATCCATTCTACCGCGCGGCTCAAAAGTGCTTATAAAGCCTAATCTGCTGACACCTGCAATGGCAGAGCAGTGCGTATCGCCGCACCCCGCGGTTGTGCGGGCCCTTATCGAGCTGTGCCGCGACGCAGGTGCAGCATCGATCACCATCGGCGACTCCCCGGGATTCGGGACTGCGCAAAAAGTGGCTGCAAAATGCGGCATTCTTGACGTGGCCCGCGAGCTTGGGGTGGAGGTTATAAACTTTGCCGACAGTATTACGGTTCCGGCGCCAGCCGGTTTTCATAACCGTTCATTTTCCATCGCCCGTGACATTGTTGAGGCCGATGTGGTCATCAATCTGGCGAAGTTCAAAACGCATGCCATGATGGTCATTACACTGTCGGTGAAAAACATGTTCGGCGCTTTTGTCGGCAAGCACAAGGCTCAGTGGCATCTGCAGAGCGGTCGCAGCCACGACCATTTCGCCCGGATGCTGGTGGAGCTTGCCTATACTGTCAAGCCGGCCATTTCAGTGCTTGACGCCGTTATCGGCATGGAGGGCAATGGCCCGGGCAGCGGCAAGCCCCGCAAGCTCGGCTTTCTGGCCGCGTCGCGCGACATGGTGAGCCTTGACCGTGTGGCCTGCGCCATTGCCGGCGTGGCGCCTGATAAAGTATATATATTTAAAGCTGCCCGGAATCTGGGCCTTGCCGTTGACCTTGAGGGGATCAGGCTTTCAGGTGATTCCATCAAGCCCCTGAGCATAACCGATCTCAAGCCGGCATCCATGATGCATGTAGAAGGCCCTGCCTATTTCCGGCCTTTTGCAGGCCTGCTGCGGCGCTCGCTGACAACCCGGCCCGCGGTGGATGCCAGCCGGTGCAAAGGCTGCGCTATCTGCCGTAAGGCATGCCCGGCAGCCGCCATAACGCAGCCAGCCCCCGGCGCCTGCGTGCGTATCGATGACGGGAGCTGCATTCGCTGCTACTGCTGCCAGGAGCTGTGCCCGGAAGGGGCCATTGCGCCCCGGGATGCCTGGGCTTTGCGTTTGATCAAGAGCTTGAAGCGGGGATAATAAATAATTGAGGAATTAAGGGATTGGGGAATTGAGGAATTGGGGTTTCAAAATTGTTGATTGTTTCTTGTTGGTCGTTTATGGTTTCAAACAACAAACAAACAACGACTAACGAATAGGGATTGAACTAATCCCTGAATCCCTTAATTCAAAAATTTTATTTTATTATGAGGAGATATTTTATGCACCAGCTTGTTTTACTGCGCCATGGCGAAAGCCTCTGGAATAAAGAGAACCGTTTCACCGGCTGGACCGACGTTGACCTTTCAGAGCGCGGTGTGCAGGAGGCGATCGCTTCCGGCCGGCTGCTGAAGCAGGAAGGTTTCGTGTTTGACATCGCCTATACCTCCGTGCTGCGCCGCGCTGTCAAGACGCTGTGGCTGGCCCTTGAAGAAATGGATCTCATGTGGATACCCGTCGAGCATTCCTGGCGGCTCAATGAGCGGCACTACGGCGCGCTGCAGGGGCTCAATAAAGCCGAGACCACGGCCCAGCACGGCGAGCAGATGGTGAAGCTATGGCGCCGCAGCTACGACACCCCGCCGCCGGCCCTTGAAATGTCAGATCCGCGCTGGCCGGGCCGCGATCCCCGCTATGCCGATATGCCCCGCGAAGCTGTGCCGCTGACCGAAAGCCTCAAGGATACGGTTGCGCGGTTTCTGCCTTTCTGGCATGATGTGATTGCACCGGCCCTGCGGGCAGGCAGAAAGCCCATCATCGCAGCACACGGCAATTCGCTGCGCGCGCTGGTAAAGTATCTCGACGATGTTTCCGAGGCTGCTATCACCGAGCTCAATATACCAACGGGCGTTCCGCTGATGTATGAGCTGGACGACACGCTCATGCCTCTCAGCCACCGCTATCTCGGCGATCCCGATGAGATTGCACGGGCCATGGCAGCGGTTGCGGCGCAGGGAACCGCGAAGAAATAAAGAGCCTGTAGGCGAGCAACCTGAAGCACGACAAAAAAAGGAGAGCGCATGGAAGAAAAAGTAAAATGGTATAACAACCGTGCAAAAGTCATTTTTTCTCTGCAGGCATTTCCGCCGCTGGGCATTTATGCCCTGCTGCGCAGCACCGCTTTTACCGGCTGGCAGAAATGCCTCGTGCTAGCAGGTGTTTCGGCTTTTATCGGCCTTATCATGTGGAGCGGCATTATGACGCCCGTTAACAAGTGGGTTCTTGGTCTTTTTGCCTGACACGTCAAGACACATTCGGGGCGGGCCCATGCCCGCTCTTTTTTACGGCAATGCAGCGTTTCTTCAGCCCTCACCCGCACACTGGCTCACCATAGGGGCCCGTGGTTACAACAAAAAGAAAAATGCTCTAGGCGCACAGGCCACGGCAGCCAGACACCTGCAGACCGATACAGTCTACAAACGGCTTCATCTTCGTGATTTCGATAGCGTGTTTTGCCGCAAAGGCCTGAACCTGTTCGCAGCTTAGGCTGCCATCCCGGGCAATCAGTTTCAGCTCCGCCTCAAGTTCTTCGGTCATCCATGCTTCCCGCGCAATGTCGGTCATCCTGTATTCCTCTATAAATATAATTAATCTGCTGTTTCTGTTTTTTCCGGTATAGCGGGACGGACTTTCAGCACCTGCTCTTTGCGGATGGAGACGGTGCCGGGTTTTGCGCCACGGGGCTTGGTTACATAGCGGGCCAGGGTGCAGGAAACTGCTACAATGCCGCCAGCGCGGGCTTTGCTGTGATATGCCGCAATAGCGGCCGCGGCCTTGATGATAGCAGCAGACGGTTCTTCGCCCGTATCTTTTGCCAGTAAAAGCACATGGCTGCCGGGCATGCCCCGCACATGGAACCACCAGTCCTGCGGCTGGGCAACCTTTATGCTCAGCCGGTCATTGTCATCGTCGGTTTTGCCCGCAAGCACGGTCCAGCCGCCGGGGAGCTCGTAGGTATACAGTACGGGAGGTTCGGGGGTAAAATCAGACCTTGTTTTAGCCGTTTAAATATTTTTATTCCCATCCGCCGCCAAGGGCCTTGTACAGCGCGACCAGGTTAACGCCCAGGTTTCGTGAGCTTTGGACCCATGCGTCCTCATAGGCGAAAAGCGCGCGCTGGGCAATGAGCACGCTCAGGTAATCGCTGCGGCCAACCGTGTAGAGCTGCGTGGAAAGGTCGACGGCCTTGCGGCCGTTTGTAACTGCTGCGGCAAGGGCTGTCAGGTGCTCCTGTTCCTTGGCATAGGCAACAAGGGCGCTGTCGACATCCTTCAGTGCCGCGAGCACGGCATTTTCATAGGCCGCAAGCGTCTCCTCCTGCACGGCCTTCTGGAGCTTCAGGTTGGAGACCATGCCGCCCGCATCAAAGATGTTCCAGGTCACGCCGGGGCCGCCCGACCAGACATGATTGTCGCGGCTGCCGAGTGTCTGCCACTCATCGCCCCGCAGGCCAAATGATCCGACAAGAGAAAACCTGGGGAAGAATTCCGCCACCGCTACGCCGACGCGGGCGGT
>CAYNVA010000013.1:0-3066 GCA_964400575.1 uncultured Thermodesulfobacteriota bacterium
TGCCGGCGCCATAGGTATTTGACTCGATAAGACCTGACCAGTTCCCATCTGCTGCAAACAGAAGATATTCTCAATTGTGATAATTCGCGGCAGCATCATCGCCAAATCCTATAGACGTTTTCCCGTAATTTACCATGTCGGCAAGCTAGGAGGTTATTTTGCTGATATCGCGTTTTCGTGTTATACCAGGATAGCTTTTAATATCATGTATGAGGTCTTGCAGCATAATAGACTGTAATTCCATCTAATTAATTGTTTGTATGAATGCTGGTTTTATTATTTTCCTGTCCTGAAATCCAACTATAATAGCTCCATGGCCATCTGGCAACAGGTTTTATTTCCTTTTATGCCATGAATTCATAGTTGACAAGAAGATACATATGCGATTAAGAAATATAAACTTTAACGTTTGACTGATCGCTGAAAATGAGTTCTTGTATGTCCCTTATGACACCATGTCCCACGTGTAAAAAAGCGACTGTTTATCGGACAGATAATCCGTTCAGACCATTCTGTTCTAAACGCTGCCGACTCATTGATCTTGGTACATGGCTTGAAGAAGGCTACAGCATACCTGCAGCCGGGGGTACGGAAATGCCTGAGAATTCTGATGTGCCGATTATTGATGAACATGATTGATGAACAAGAGGACTAGATTATATGCGTTCTAAAAAGAACTGTATATCCATAGTGTTTGTTGTAATCGTTGGAGTTTGCACTGGTATACTGCCCTGTACGCATGCCTATAGTTTAGATGTACAGCATATGGAACTACTGCAGGACCAGGGCTATTACCCTGAAGTCATGCGGCTGATCAACAGCGCTCAAAATTCAGTCAGGGTCTGCATGTTTCAGGCTGTTGTTTACCCCGGTCATCCTGACAGTCCAAGCAATCAGCTTGTGAATGGGCTTGTAGCGGCACATAAACGCGGCGTCAGGGTAGAGGTGGTTTTAGACAATGGCGGAAGTCTTAATGAGGTTGCTGCCAGCAATTCCGAGACCGCTCGTTTACTCAAGAAAGCCGGAGTAGCGGTTTTTTTTGACAGTGAACACGTCACAACGCATACTAAATTTCTCGTTATTGATAATGCCATAGCCGTTCTCGGAAGCACTAACTGGACATACCACGCACTGGCAAAAAATCATGAATTAAGCGCAGTTCTGTATTCACCTGAGGCCGCCAGGAGGATGAATGATTATTTTGAAATGGTGCGCAGGGGCGGCAAAAGATTTTGAAAACTTTGTTGACATTGCAGAATCAATTAGTTATAAATCTTTACCTATTGAAATTACTTATGAATTTACTGAAACATTCACGAGGGATCACCAATGGTCAAATCTGAGTTAATCCAGCATCTTTCAGAACAGGCAAATATTCAGCCAAAGATTGCAGAGATCGCTGTGAATACGGTTTTTGATGCCATGATCGATGCGCTGATCAAAGGGGAGGGGATTGAAATACGCGGCTTTGGGAGCTTCAAAGTACGTGAATACAAGGGGCGAACAGGCAATCATCCGCGTACCGGTTCTGTCATAACCATAGAGCCCAAACGCCGCCCTTTTTTCAAGGTGGGCAAGGAGCTAAAAGATCGCATCAATCATCAGGCTGTGAACCGCAAACCGGAACCTCAGCAGGAGCCGCCGGTTGAAACCCCGTGACCCGCTGTTTTTATGGAAAATTATGGAGAACCCTGATCCCTGCCGGCATCAGGGTTTTTTCTTATGCACATGAAACGCTTATACGACACAGCAGGAATTATCATTGTCGCGAGCTGGATTGGGCTGATGGCGATGCTGGTTATGAAGCAGGTAACGGCATTCCGCCCCGTGCAGCTCGAAAAGCAATTCATTGGCACTACGGTTGAATCGCGGCAGGAATGGTCGGGCATTTATCTTAAGGGCAGTAAGATCGGTTACAGCCATTCCGAAATCAAACGCATAGAGGAAGGCTATCATATCACCGAGGATGTTTTTTTGGACCTTACGGTGATGGATATGCCCCAGAGGATACAGACGCATGTTAATGTGGTTGCTGATGGCTCCATGCGGCTTCAGATATTCAGCTTTAGACTGGCCTCGGGCGTTATCAGCATGTCTGTATCGGGAACGGTTCAAGGGCAGCGCATGAGATTGAATATTTTTACCGGCGGAAATAACGAGTTGCGTGATATCCCTCTCAAGGAGCCGCCCGTGCTTACAAACAGCCTGCGATATTTTGTCCTCAAGCAGGGTATTAAGCCCGGCATGATCTACAGCCACCCATTTTTTGATCCCCTTACCCTGAGCACCAGAACTATGCAGGTACAGGTTTTGGACAAGGAGCCTGTTGAGATTCATGGCTCGCGCTATGAATGTTATAAAGTGCAGACATCGTTTCAGGGAATGACCGTGTCGGCATGGGTCAATGAACAGGGTGAAACGCTTCGTGAGGAAAGCCCCATGGGTCTGGTTATGCTGCGTGAAGACCGAGAGCAGGCGATGGAGATGGGATGGGGTGAAACACCAGACATCACGGCGGCCGCCTCTATAAAAGCATCCAGGGCATTTTCTGCGCAGGGGCTGACGTATCTGAAACTGCGCTTAAAAAATGTCCCGCTTGACGGGTTTGTACTAAATGCAGGCAGGCAGAGCCTGGCAGGAGATATACTTGAAATAAGGCGTGAGGAAATCACGGCAAGCGAGTTTCATCAGGCGAGGTTTAGCGGGCCTGAGCTGGAGCCGTTTCTGCAGCCAGCACCTTTTATTCAAAGCGATAGTCCGGTTATTCTGGATTTGGTCAAGCAGCAGACCGGCGCGGAGAAAAATGCCTATGCAGTGGTGCGGCAATTAACCAGCTGGGTGTACAGGAATGTTGAAAAAAAACCTACGCTGAGCATACCAAGCGCTCTTGCGGTGCTTGAAACAAAACAGGGTGACTGCAATGAACACGCAGTGCTTTTGACTGCATTATGCCGGGCCGCTGGTGTGCCGTCACGGGTTGCAGCCGGCCTTGTTCATCTGAACGGCAGTTTTTTCTATCATGCATGGTGCGAGGTTTTTCTGGGTCGATGGGTGAGTGCCGATCCC
>CAYNVA010000014.1:0-4223 GCA_964400575.1 uncultured Thermodesulfobacteriota bacterium
CGCAGCAATATCTTGATCAGATCGAAGTCACCTGCGCGGTGGATAATAACATCTGCACTATAACCGTGGAGCTGCCGGAACCCAAACCGCATTATGTACATGGAGGCGCAAATTTGACCATTACCGGTGTGCAGGGCCTGCCACTTGACATAAAGCTGAACGTCGGCTCTATTGCATGCGACACTATGAACGGCGGCTCCATCAGCAATAATGTGGGCGACATAACGGTAACAGCAGCAACGGGCGATATTGAGCTTAAAACCGACACGGGTAGTATTGAGGTTGCAGATTACAGGGGAGGCAATTTCAGCCTGCGCACGGATGTGGGAACGGCAGGGATACATATCAGCGATAATGGTACGATTGACGGCTCCATAAAAACGGGGGTGGGAGATATCAACTGCGAGATTTCAAAAAACCGCTCTGCCGGTGTTGAGCTTCAAACCGGCGTCGGCGATATTTCAATTATGGGAATTACCGATTTTGTGAAATCAGGCTTTATTTCACTGCAGGCATCCTTTGAACTAGGCGGGGCCGAGGGGAATCTGATCATGGAAACCGGTACCGGAGATATTGAGGTAAAAGTTTTTTAAAAACTGGCACTACTGTTCATTGCACTAAAGGCGGAGCACGCAGGTGCTACCGCCTTTAGTGTTGCAAACAAAACTTTTTTCCCCTTCTTCACGGAAGAGAATTGGTAAATTCAGATATAAGCCCCTACTAAACGCTTGAGGTGCGCACAAAAGCAGTCTTCCAGGTTGACATAACACCTCATAGCAGACCGTCCGCCGCATCGCAGACCGCACCCAAAAGCCCATCACATATCTTGCGCCTATATTAACATTGACACACAATCGCACCCGATTTATAGTCTGCCCATCCCAAAGGGAGTTCCTATCAACACCCATTGCCGGAGGAATCAATCATGAAAAAAACATTATACCTTGTTATCCTTTCTGTATGTCTTGCTGCCTTTGGACCGGCTCTCAAAGATAGCGCTGGTGCCGGCGTTGACCTCAACAAACTCGTCGTCGAGACTGCTTCCATAACCAGCTTTAAAGGGAGCTGGCATGAGATTGGCAAACAGATAGGGAAAACATACCCGGAATATATAATTGATTTTGGCAACATTATGAAAATGGTGCTCATATTTGCCGGCCCCGGCAATGGATGGACGCCGCAGACATATTATGAAGAAATCAGGGAAACCATTCCCCAAAGCATACAGGATCACATGGAGGGCATGGCTGAAGGGCTTGCTGAAGTCCGGCCTATGAGTCCCGGAACAGCATGGGATCTCGTGCTGACGCAAAATATGGCAATCGAGCTCATCAATATGAACAGCAATATGAGCGATATTCCCTCGCCGGCAGCAGAGAAGGTGCGGGGCTGCACCGCCCTTGCGGTTTCTTCCCCGGCAGGGACCTTTCTCTGCCATAATACGGACGCCAATGTCAGCGGTGATAATATCAATGTTATTATGTACTGGGAGCCCACTGATGGTGGCGACTACGCCTGCATTACCATCGACCCCCCGGGCTGGGCGGATGTGAGTATGGGCATTAATGAAAAAGGCATCGGCGTTACCCTGAATGCAGGAGGGGTCCATGAGGAGGCGCGGATCGGCATGCCTGTCAATTTCATGCTCCGCTCCGTCATTGAGCATGCCGCCACGCTTGAAGAAGCGGTCGGGGCTTTCACCGGCTATGTGGAAAGCGGAAAGTTCTTTGGCCCCAGCGGAGAAATTCTCCAGATTATGGACTTAAACACCGGCGCCATGGCAAAGCTTGAAGTACACTCAACGTTTGTAAACGTGATTGCTGCTGCTGCCTCACCTTACGGCGTCAACTATATAGCATCCACCAATCATTTTGTCGGGGAAAATGTCGATGAAAGCAGCTCTTCTTTCATGCGGTACAGCCGCCTTCTGGAGCTGGTGAATCAGACAAAAACCTTTGACCTGAATGCCTGCTGGAATCTGCTCAGCGACACCAGCGGCAGCAAAGCAAGCAACACTACGATTTCACGGGTGGGACAGGAAAACTCAGTGGCTACAAACTATGGAGTTATATTTACCGCTGACGGGCTGTATTACACCATGGGGCCGCCTCACGCCTACAGGGCAACATTTGGCGATCCGCCGTTTGTGAGCTTCAGCAGGCTTGCAAACAGCCCGGTTGCCTCTTTTATTGCACTGCCCGGCTCGCGCAGGATTACGCTTTCCTGGGAGCCTGCTCCCGGAGCCGACATCACCGGGTTGTATCTCCACCGCGCTGACTGGCAGGCCGGGACCTATGACATAATAAATACAGCGCCGCTTCAGCCTGCAGACAGGCAGTTTGAAGACACCGGGCTTAAAAACAAAAACAGGTATTATTACAAGCTCGAGGTCAGGTGCGGCGACGGCACATCAACCATGTATGGACCCATAAACGCAACACCAAAGCTGCGGTATGCTTTTGTGCCTGCCGGTAAGCAATAAGGCAAACTCTAAAAATGTCATTCCCGCGGGGGGCCAATAGGGGACCTCATGAATAAATCAAAAACTATTCCGGGATGGGCAATTCTCCTGCGCGGCTGACAGAGCCCGACTTTTTTAAATACGAAAAAATGAAAGCCCGTCAGGATGATTGACGGGCCTTCATTTTTCAGGCAGCTTCTTCGGAATTAAAGAGGAAAGATGTGTCCATCGGCGAAAAAAGAGAATATATTGACACGCAATTTCGCCGGTCCTGTAATTTTTAATACCCGTCAACACATTCCTATCAAGACAAAGGGGGCTTCATTCATGGAAGAAAAAGACACTCTGCCGGAAATCAGCGAATATGCCGAGCGCATATTAAAATTAGAGCATCGCTATTACCAGGAAGTGACGGTTACCGCTGTTAACGGCCAATGCCCGTACGGTCACAGGGCCGGGGATACCTTCAAAGTGACGGCTATGAACAGCGATGGTATCTGCGGCTCTCTGCTGCAGGGAATTTTTTCACCCATTGTCAGCCTGCACTATGGCGGGTCTCTCATGTGGGAGAAAACCCCTGGCAGCTTTACCGGCCGTTGCCTTGAAGGGGGCAGGGTAGAGGTGGCGGTTAAGCGGGTCGAGCAGAAAGAGCCGGTTCTGCTACAGACGCCGTTCAGCATAAAAGATATGCGGGGCAAAGGATATCCCCTTCTTGATCAGTATCGCCTGCTGGTAGAAGTCCGGGATATTGTCGTGAACTGCACCTGGGGGCACAAAATCGGCGATGTGTTTGAGGTTGACCCGTTCAACGTGGGAGGCGCCTGCTGTTTTCTGTATTCTCAGCTCTATCACTATATCCATGTGCTGCTTTCAGGGGCAACGCCCGCTTGGGCAACAGAAGAACATGAAGTGAACGGCGAATGCCCGGATATCTACGACCGGCTGTGCTATCGCCTGAAGCTTGTGAAGCGGTAGAACAAAGGGAAAAAGGTGTAACGTCACGTGCCTGCTCCCGCCCGGGGAGCAACCAGGGGACATCCAAGGAGTAAAAGGGGTGGGGTCAGACGGCCCCTACTTCCTCCCATCCACCGCAGGGTTCAGCACTTTTTAATGCCGCAGATGAAAGAGTTCCCAATCTGCAAAAATTGGGTTATAACCGTTTCATGCCTTTAGACAGTCACTTTATATATTCACGATACATAGGAGCAGGGCACTATGGGAACAAGCAAAGAAAAGATTCTTGGCTATCTCGGCGAAAACCAGTACTGCGTGCTGTGCACCGGCACGGGCGATGATGTGCGGGCAACCCCTGTGCGTTATGCCACCGACGGCATGAACATTGTTATTTATTCCGAAAAGTTTACGCGCAAGTTCTCCTATTTGAAAAAGAATCCAAACGTGGCACTGGCCTTACACTCAACCGGCCATCCTATTAAAGGTTTGCAGATCTGGGGTACGGCTGAAGTTGTCACCGCAAGGGATCCCCGCCATGCTGAATATCTTTTCGCCGAAGCTAAAAAAAGCGAAAAGCTGCGCGAGGCGTGCAAGGTGCTGAACCTTATCATTGTTGCGCCACGCAGAATGGTGCTGCTTGAGCAGGTGCCTGAAAAAGGCTACTGGTATTATGTGTGGGAGCAGGACAGGCGGGGCCGGGAAAAGGAGCAGGAGATTAAGACCATCCGTGAACTGAGCAATTTGAAAAAGTAACTGAATTCGGGTGGTTCCGGCCTTTGCCAGCCGGCCAGGGATGCATACAGCCCCT
>CAYNVA010000015.1:0-6133 GCA_964400575.1 uncultured Thermodesulfobacteriota bacterium
TGGCGCGCTCTGCGTGAGCTACAGCGGCCAGTGCTCCGTGAGCTATGCCATCGGCGGCCGCAGCGGCAACCGGGGCCAGTGCGCTCAGCCCTGCCGCAGGCGCTACCGCCTGCAGGACAGCGCGGGCAAAGCCCTGCGCGATCCGGCCCATTTTTTGTGCCTGAAAGACTTAAACCTTTCAGAGGACCTAACAGCCCTCATCGATGCGGGCATTACCTCATTTAAAATCGAAGGCAGGCTCAAGGACCTGGCCTATGTGGTAAATATCGTAAGCCACTACCGCAGCTTTCTGGACAGACTTCTTGACGGGACCCGTGTGCAGAAAAGCTCGTCGGGAAGCCCGTCGCCCGGGTTTGCCCCTGATCTCCGAAAAACATTTAACCGCGGCTATACCCGGTATTTTTTTCACGGCGCGGCCAGCGGCCTCTCCTCCATGGCAACACCGGCATTCCGGGGCGAGCTGCTTGGCACGGTTACCCGTGTTGCCGCTGATCATGTTGAAATACCGGCAGCCGCCGAGCTGCACAACGGCGACGGCATCTGCTTTTTCGATGTGCGGGGGCAGCTGCAGGGCACCAATATAAATACGGTGCAGGGCAAAAAAGTATTTCCGGCAAAGATGGCGGGAATGCAGAAAGGCATGACCGTCTACAGAAACTATGACCACCATTTCATGCAGCAGCTCAAACAGTGCCCGGCCCGGCGCCATATTGCCGTGCAGCTTTGTCTTTCCGAAACGCCTGACGGTTTTGTTCTCAGTGCGCGGGATGAAGACGGTATCACCGCCCGGGCCGAAGTTGCCGCGCAGAAACAGCCGGCTGAGAAACCGCAGCAGGCTGCAGCAACGATAGAGAAACAGCTTGGCAAGCTGGGGGATACCGATTTTGTCTGCCGGCAGGTACAGATCGATATGCCGCAGCTGTATTTTCTGCCGGTGTCTGTGCTCAATGAATTGCGGCGCGCGGTGATCGGCCGTCTTACTGAGGCCCGCAAGCAGGCCCGGCTAAAAGTCCGCGGCGGCGTGCTTATCAACGATACAGCCTATCCTGAAAAGCATCTTTCCTATCAGGGCAATGTGCTCAATCAAAAAGCTGCTGCATTCTACCGCCGCCATGGCGTTGAACAGATCGAGCCTGCTGCCGAGTCCGGCCTTGACCTGCATGGCCGCTGTGTCATGACCACGAAATACTGTCTCAGGCATGAGCTGGGTTGCTGCCTCACACAAAAAGCGCGGGGTAATCTGCCGAAGGAAATCTATCTGGTGGATGAAGAGGGGCGCAGGTTCGAGCTGCGCTTTGACTGCACGAGCTGCGTGATGGAAATTTATTATGCAGGGTGACTGCATTGAAAGTATTAGTTCAACAACCCTCCCCAAACCCCCAGCAATGTCTCCGGTCTATACAGGGGAGGCCGGGTGGGATAGATACAAAATCAAATGCGAAGGCCAACCACGGGACATCCTGAATAAATCAAAAACATACGTTTTTGACAAATCACACAAACCGAATTTTACACTCAATCCACGACCGCCTGTAGCTGGTTCACGGCTGGAGAAAAAACGGTGCATGGTTGGAGGTGAAGACCGGCGGGTCGCGCCGCACAATGGGGGCTATGGCGGGATGGCGCTTGAACTCGCGGTCAAGAAACCGGCGCACGAGGCTTCGGCCCCAGCCATGCGGGTGCTTGAATCCGGTGTACAGCGCAAGGTCGCCGTCATAGAACGCGCCTGTTGCAAGACTTGCGGCATCAGCGGCATTGACCGGCATATTGAAAATGGCAAGATTGAGAAAATCAATCTGCCCGCTTTGTGCAACCGTGAAGTCAAGCGTGCGCTGCGCTGACTGCCGCGTCTCAGCCGGCGTGCCGAACAGCAGGTACACATAGGTGCCGATACCCGCCCGCTTGATTGTCCTGAGCGCGCGGGCGGCATCCGCAACGGTCAGGCCCTTTGAAAGTGCGGCAAGCACTGCATCGTCTCCCGACTCCAGCCCCAGCTGCAGCATCATGCAGCCGGATTCCCGCAGCTTCCTGCAAAAACTTTCATCCTGAAGCTCGGGGGTCACGCGCGCAAAGCCATACCATGGCGGGCCCGGAGGATTTTTGATCATGCTTTTTAAAAATGACGGGCTCAGGGCATTGTCCACAAGATGCAGAAGCCGCGGTTTGTACTGCCCCACCAGCTGCCTGATCTGAGAGCCTGCGGCCGCTACCGGCAGAGGCCGGTACGGACTGCCTTCAGCCTGTTCCGGACAGAATGAGCAGGAGCCCCAGTAGCAGCCCGCTGCCGTGCTGAACGGCAGAATCCTGCCCGGCGAAAAATACTGGTCAAGCGGGAAGCCGGAATAATCGGGTGCGCATGCATGTGCAGCTAGTGCTGTGCCCCCGGCCAGACGCAGCAGCATTTCCTCTCCCGGCCCGTCCACCACATGATCGGCAAAGCCGGCAAAGGGATTTGGCAGGCCAGGCCTGCGCAGCCAGGATGTGATGAGCCCGCCGCCCAGCACAATTTCCGCCCGGCATCCTTCGCGCTTGAGAAACCCCATCATGGCCCATGCTGTGAGGGCCTGGCTCAGGAAGTTTACGGAAAGCCCGATGACCCGCGGCGCATCCTCGGCAAGCAGGTGCCGCAGACGCATGCAGAAAAAGCTGTAAAAGGGATTGCTTTCAGGCTGTTCTGCCGCGCGCACAAGATCTGAGCTGCGCACCGGCGAGAGCTTCCCATCGCTGTAGTCTGCAAGGGTGAGCTCTGCGCTGTGCAGCGCTGCCTGTGCTGCAAGCAGGCGGCTGATATCTTTTACTCTGCGGATATAGCGGTCAAGGTTATGGAAGGTTTCGGGACTGCGCAGGGCTGCAAGGTTTGCCTCGCGGTTTTTTACGGCGCGCCGTGTCCAGGTGTCCTGCGCAGGCAGGGGCAGGTTTATAAGATGCAGAAGCCCCTCAAGGCCTGCATCCCACACGCGGCAGGTGGCGCCAGCAGCAGCAAGCGCGCCTGCAAGCCGCGCCAGCCCCGGCGGCGGCTCGCAGGGCTTAGAGACCGGCGGGTGTATCAGCAATACCGACATGTTGCTTCACCGCCTCTGCCATGCGCTGGAGGCATTCACGCAGAATGCTTCGCGGGCAGGCAATATTTATGCGCTCAAAACCGCGCCCCTCGTGGCCGAAAATATAGCCCTCATCAAGGGCCACCCCAGCCTGCTGCTGCATGAGGGCTTCCAGTTCGCGCCACTCAAGACCGAGCGCCCTAAAGTCAAGCCACACAAGGTATGTTGCCTCGGGCTCAATCACCTGCACCTGCGGCAGATGCCCGGCAATATATGCTTTCAGGAATTGAAGGTTGCCCTGCAGATAGACAAGCAGCTGCGCAAGCCACGGCCCGCCGCTGCGATAGGCCGCCTCATGGGCCACAGTGCCGAAGGCGCTCGGCCACTGCAGGCCGCTGTGCACAAGGGCGCTGGAGAATGCCTTGCGCTTTTCCGGGTCTGCGATGACGGCATGTGCCGTCTGCAGGCCCGCAAGGTTGAAGGTTTTGCTTGGAGATGTGCAGGTGACGGCCGCCTGCAGGAAGTCCTCTGATAGGGCTGCAAAGGGTGTGTGGCGATAGCCGGGCAGCACCAGGTCGGCGTGAATCTCGTCGGCCACAACGGTAACATTGTTTTCACAGCAGATGGTGCCCAGCTGCTCCAGCTCATGGCGCGTCCAGACCCTGCCCACCGGGTTGTGCGGGCTGCACAGAATCATAAGCGTTGCATCCCTCCCCCGGGCTTTCAGCGCAAGATCATCAAAGTCCATCTCATAGCGGCCAGCCGAAAGCCGCAGCGGATTATTGACAATGCGCCGCCCGTTTGCAAGAATCGAGCGCATGAAGGGATAGTAGACGGGCTGCTGAATGATGACCCCGCCGCCGGGCGGGGTGAAAGCCTGCACAGCCATATTGAGCGCGGGCACCACGCCGGGGCAGAACACAATCCAGTCCTTCTGCAGGCGCCAGCCGTGGCGCTCGCGCATCCAGGCTATGGCGGCCTCATAGTAGCTGTCCATGCAGGCTGAGTAGCCGAAAACGCCGTGCTGCGCGCGGCGCGCGAGCGCTTCGATCACGGGCTGGGGGGAGGCAAAGTCCATATCAGCCACCCAGAGAGGCAGCAGGTCATGCCCGCTAAAAAGCCTGTCCACGAGGTCCCATTTCACCGCAGCGGTGCCGCGGCGCTCAATGACGGCATCAAAATCGTAAACTGTTGTATCCACCATTGCCTTACCCGACTCCGCCTTGACAAACACCGGGAGGCATTATATGCTGACAGGTAATAAAAATCCATGTGAATTAAATAGTTTACCAGATGATAGCATTCAATGTACTGCTGACCATCCTGCTTGTTCTGCTCAACGCATTTTTTGTCGCTGCTGAATTCGCCATCGTCAAGGTGCGCGCATCTCAGATTCAGCTGCGGGGGCAGTCAGGCAGCAATGTCGCCCGCGTGACCGAGCATATCGTCAATCATCTGGATGTGTACCTGTCTGCCACACAGCTGGGCATAACCATTGCAAGCCTCGGGCTCGGGTGGATCGGCGAGAGCGTGGTGGCCGAAATCATTATAGCCGTTTTCGGGCTGGCCCATATCTCGCTGTCGCCGGAAACGATTCACAAGCTTGCGCTCCCAACGGCGTTTTTCACTATTACCGCCCTGCATATCGTGCTTGGCGAGCTTGCGCCAAAATCGGTTGCCGTGCAGTATTCGGAGCGCACAGCCCTTTTTATCGCTTTGCCGCTGCGGGCCTTTTACTTCGTCTTCAGGCCCCTCATCTGGGTGCTCAACGGTACGGCAAACGGCCTGCTGCAGCTCATCGGCATCAAGCCCATCAGCCAGCATGAGCTCTACTCCACCGAGGAGCTGCGCCTTATTCTCGACCAGGGCAAGGAAACCGGCGCCATCAAGTCGGCAGAGCATGAGCTCATCACCAATGTGTTTGAATTCTCGGAGCGCACGGTGCGGCAGATCATGGTGCCCCGCACGCGCATCGTGGCCCTTGATATCAAAACGCCCGGCGACAGGCTGATCGATTTTTTCATTGAGGAAGGCTTCTCGCGCGTGCCGGTCTACCAGGGCACCATCGACAATGTCATCGGCGTCGTGCATGCCAAGGACTGCATCGCTCTCATGCGCAACCCGAACCTCATCATCCTGCATGATCTGATCCGGCCCGCCTACTTCGTTCCCGAGACGACGCTCATCAACAAGCTGCTGCAGGCGTTTCAGTACAAGCGAATCCATATGGCGATCGTGGTGGATGAATTCGGCGGCACGTCGGGCATGGTGACATTTGAGGACATCCTTGAAGAGCTGGTAGGGGAGATTCAGGACGAATACGATGAAGAGAAGCCGATTGTTGAAAAGGTGGGCGAGCATGAATACAATGTTCGCGCCGCCGCCGCCATCACCGATGCCAATGAACACCTGCCCAGCCCCCTGCCCGAAAGCGAGCAGTACGACACCATCGGCGGCCTTATGAACTATGCCTTCGGCCGCATCCCCGAAATCAATGAAACAATTAATTTTGCGGGCTACGCATGCACGATTCTGCAAAAGGCCAAGCGGAGCGTGGCGCTCGTGCGGCTCAAGGAGTTAACCAACCAAACAGCTGCGGCAGACGACACCCCGGAAAACGGTTGAAGCTGCTGCTGATTGTTCCATGGATATCGTCTCCTGAGGGCAGTTCATTTTTCATATTTTCCCCAGACTCATTATCCGCACGACAATAAAAACCCCGCCTTGCGCGTGAGCGCCGGGCGGGGTCAGTATCATGGCAAACAATTGGTTTACTGGTAGGTCTTCGACCATTTGCTGTCGTCGCGCTTCAGCAGACGTTTTATCTCCTGCATTTTTTCCCTGTATGCATCAGTAACCATCGCAGCTTCACTCACGTTTTTTACAACCCGCGGGGTAAGCATAATGAGCAGTTCCTGCTTACCATGCTCGTCCCTTGTATTGCTGAACAGGTAACCCAAGATCGGGATTTTGGAAAGATAGGGGATGCCGCTTTGTGTTTTGCTGCCTTCATCATTTATAATGCCGCCGATCACCACGGTCTGGCCATTTTGAACAACAACCGATGTTTCCGCCTTGCGATTGGTGATCGT
>CAYNVA010000016.1:0-4505 GCA_964400575.1 uncultured Thermodesulfobacteriota bacterium
GTCGCGCACATAGCGGGCTACAAACTCGTGGAACCGGTCAGGCTGTTCAGGAAAGCCTGCCGCGCGGAGCCGCTGCATATCGGCTTTTGTAAAATACTGATACCGGCCCTGCAGCTCTTCGGGCATGGGAAAATATTCGATGACCGGCGGTTTTCCAAGGCCGTCAAATACGCCCCGGGCAAGCTCGTTGAAGGTGTGCGCCCGGCCCGCGCCAACGTTGAAGATGCCGTTTACCGTGTCATTATTAAGAGCAAACAGCGTGGCGTCGATCACTTCATCGATATAGATAAAATCGCGGGCCTGCTCGCCGTGTTTGCAGTCGGGCCGGTGGCTTTCAAAAAGCCTGATCTTGCCTGCCTTCTGGGCCTGCGGCACAGCGTGAAAAACCACGCTTGCCATTTTGCCTTTGTGGTATTCGTTGGGGCCGAAGACATTGAAGTAGCGAAGGCCCGCAACCGCGTCTGCAAGGCCGTTTTCAAGCACCCACATGTCAAACATCCATTTCGAAAATCCGTACTTGTTGAGGGGCCGCAGTTTGGGCGTCAGCTTGTCGGCATCGGAAAACCCGAGGCTCCCGTCGCCGTAGACAGCTGCTGAGGATGCATACACAAATCGAGCGCCGCGGCTGCGGGCCCACTGGCACAGCAGTATGGAGAAATCGACATTGTTTGCCAGCAGGTAGTCCATGTCGGCCTCGGTGGTGTCGGAGCAGGCGCCCAGATGCACCACGTCGGTGATGGCCTCTGCCTGCACGTCTTCGTTGAGAAATGAGAGCAGCTCTGTGCAGTGCACGAAGCGGCTGTAGCGCAGCCCGACAATATTTTTCCATTTGTCCCGCTCGCCCAGACGGTCGGAAAGAATAAGATCGCTTCTGCCCGTGCGGTTCAGGGCGCAGGCAACTGCGCTGCCGATAAAACCGGCTGCACCCGTTATAAGTATCATGGCAGGTCTCCTTTTTTATAGGGAATGGTCGCGACCGTTCCCTACGACGTGCATAAATTTCAGCCTACAGGGCCTTTACATTTAAAATTATCCGTTAGGCACCCTCCCCTTAATCCCCTCCCATCAAGGGAGGGGAAAAATAGAGGCTCCCTCGCCCCTTGTGGGAGAGGGCTGGGGTGAGGGGGCCTGCAAAATCAATCAAATATGAAGGCCCGCTACGTTATAATGAACTGCCGCACTGCAGCGTTGAATCCATCGGCTGCTTCCTGCATGACCATGTGACCTGCTTTTGCAAAAAACATGAACCTGCCCTGTGGCAGGGCCGCAGCTAGCTCGCGTCCGGCATCAGGAGGGGTTATTGTATCATGATTACCGGAGATGACAAGAGCAGGGACAGCTATTTTACCCACCCAGGCCGTGCTGTCAAACTGCGTGCAGGCAAGCACGTCTTCATACATGGCCTCGCCCCCGTTGCTTAAAAGCATCTCAAGCCCGCGGTGGTACAGCTCGGGTGCAACTCCGGGGGCATAGGCGCTGTCGCAGGAGGCGCGCGCTGCGCGGTGAAAGTCTTTCTGCAGCACCTTGATGTATTCCGGCTCAACGACAAAGCGCATGGCAGTGCTCACAAGGATGAGCCCCGCAATCCGCGTGGGATAGGCATGGGCCATGGCCTGCGCAATGGCTCCGCCCATGGAATAGCCCATGATAATAAACCTGTGCAGCCCCAGGGCCTCGACAAAGCTCTCAAGCCAGGCAGCATACTCTTCAGCCGTATAGCCGCCTTTGCCCTGTGTTTTGCCGTGCCCAGGCAGATCAGGGGCGATGAGCGTGAAGTCGGAAGCCAAGCCCGCAAACTGGCTTTCCCAGACTGAGCTGTCGCCGCCCGAGCCGTGCACGCACAGCAGGGTGGTTTTGCCATTCCCGGCAACCGGGGAAATTCTATAGGCTGATTTATGTCCGTCGATGTTTGTAAAAAGCATAATTTTTACCACTAAGGCACAGAGGATTTTATAATCCCCTCATCCTGACCTTCTCCCCCTTGAAGGGGGCGAAGGAATCCTTTTACTCATGCCGTGCTTAAAATTGAGATAATCCTCATTCCACACTGTTTATTTTAATTCGTTCAAATGTTTTTATTGCTGTTCTCCCTCTCCGCCATTTATGGGGGAGAGGGTCGGGGTGAGGTGGCTTTATTTAATCACATTATAAATCGCTTCAAGCACCGCTTCGGTTGCCTGCAGCACTTCATTGTTCCAGAATCGCATTACCGTCCACCCCTGGCTGTTCAGATAAGCGGTTCTGTCTGCATCTTGATCAAAATTTTTCGCATGCTGCCCGCCATCGACTTCGATGATCAACTTTTTTTTCGACGCAGGCAAAGTCGGCAATATAGGGTCCTATCCGATGCTGCCTGCGGAATTTCAGTCTTTCCATTTCACGATTGCGCAGGTGACGCCACAGTACTCGTTCGGCATCCGTCATACGCTTTCGAAGCGCTCGTGCATTGTTGATTGTCAAAGCCCCCTCATCCTGACCTTCTCCCCCTTGCAGGGGGCGAAGGAATCCTTTTACTCATGCCGCACTTTATAAATATGGATCAGATTGTCTAAACAATTCTGACCTTAATTATTCTAAATATTTTTTCCCCGGTTTTTCACCCTCTCCACCATTCATGGGGGAGAGGGTCGGGGTGAGGTGGTATTAAAGTCGTAGTTTGGGCAAAGGCCGCCACGGCGGATGCCCAACCTTACTGAACAATATTGAGCTTTATTAAATTTGCCGGTATCTCCCAGCAAATTAATGAAATCAAACCTCTGTGCCTCTGTGGTTCCTCTTCTCTCTTCTCCTCAATGCGCTTCGCGCCAGTTGTTGCCCCAACTCACATCAACCTTCAGGGGCACGGAAAGCTCCACAACGCCCTCCATAACCGTGCGCACAAGGGCGGCGAGCTTTTCCATCTCAGCCTCGGGCGCTTCAAACACAAGCTCGTCATGCACCTGCATGATCATGCGGGCCTGCAGCTGTGCCCGCTGAAGTGCCGGGCCGATATGCAGCATGGCGATTTTTATAAGGTCTGCGGCCGTGCCCTGAATGGGCGCGTTGATGGCCGTGCGCTCGGCAAACTTGCGCACGGCGCCATTGGTTGCGGTGATTTCGGGCAGGTAGCGCCGCCGGTTCATAAGCGTTGTCACATAGCCGGTTGTGCGGGCAGCTTCCATCACGCCGTCGAGGTAGTCGCGCACGCCGCGGTACTTGCGGAAATAATCATCGATATAGGCCTGCGCTGTGCGGCCGTCGATCCCCAAAGCCTTGCTCAGGCCAAATGAGCTCATGCCGTAGATGATGCCGAAGTTGATCACCTTTGCGTCGCGACGCATGGTGGGGGTGACCAGTTCTGGCGTGACGCCCAGAATCTCCGATGCTGTGCGGGTGTGAATATCCTCATCCTTGCGGAAGGACCCGCACAGGGTCTTATCACCGGACATGTGCGCCAGTATCCGAAGCTCAATTTGTGAGTAGTCGGCAGACAGTATCTTCCAGCCCGGGTCGCTGACAAAAGCCTCGCGTATGCGGCAGCCTTCATCAGTGCGGATGGGTATGTTCTGGAGATTGGGCTCGGAGCTGCTCAAGCGGCCCGTGGCTGTCACGGTCTGGTTATAGGAGGTGTGGATGCGGCCCGTGGCCGGGTTCACGAGCTCCGGCATATTGTCTATATAGGTTGATTTCAGCTTTGCAATGCTGCGGTATGCCAGTACCTGCTCGGGCAGCGGATGCAGATGCCCGAGTTCGTTTAAGGTCTCGACATCGGTTGCATAGCCGGTCTTGGTTTTTTTCTGCACGGGAAGCCCGAGCTTTTCAAACAGCACTTCGCCGAGCTGCTTCGGGGAATTGATATTGAACTCGCAGCCTGCTGTTTCATAAATATTTTTCTCGATGCCCGCGATTTTTAAGCCGAATTCATCGGAGAGCCCGCGCAAGTGCTCCATATCAACTTTTACGCCCGTCATCTCCATCTGCGCAAGCACGGTCACAAGCGGCATTTCCATGTCATAAAAAAGTTTTTCAGCCTCTGCGCTTTTCAGCTGCGGCAGCAGCCTGGCCGCAAGCATGAGCGTGATATCTGAATCCTCACAGGCATACTCAACAGCCTTGTCGATTGGCACCTGGTCGAAGGTGATCATGTTTTTGCCCGAGCCTGCCACATCTTTGAACGAGATCATGCGGTGGTCGAGCTGGTCGAGTGCCACGTCATCAAGATTGTGCCGGTATTTTGACGGATTAATTACATATGATGCCACCATGGTGTCGCATGCTATGCCCGCGAGGTCTATGCCGTGGCGCTTAAAAATGATGTATTCATATTTTATATTGTGCCCGACTTTTTTTGGCGCTTCGTCCTCAAGCAGGGGCCGCAGCTGCGAAAGCAGCCCTCCCAGGTCAGGCTGGCCGGGAAGCCCCTGATGAGCTACCGGTATATAGAAGGCTTCATTGTCCTGCACGGCAAAAGAGATGCCCACAATGTCGGCGCGCATGGGGTCTATGGAGTTTGTCTCAAAATCAAG
>CAYNVA010000017.1:0-3137 GCA_964400575.1 uncultured Thermodesulfobacteriota bacterium
GATCAGTCCACGCATGGAGTTACATGGGAAACCGGCAGCGGCTTTTCGGGAAGCGCGTGCATTAAACTTACTGCCCAGGATGATAAAGCGGCTTATGTGAAATGGACCCTTGGCAATCCTCAGGATTACCCATTTCTGCTGGTGCGGGCCAAAATGCGCACCGAGCGTATTGTGAGGGGGGCAAAGAGCTGGAATGCTGCACGATTGTTGCTGTACTTCACCGATAAAAACGGCAAAACCAACTGGGACTACCATCACGTGGCAGGCTCTTTAACCGGGACTTCCCCGTGGAAGGAATTCGAAAAAGTTTTTCCGGTTCCTGAGTTTGCAGTGACTGCAACCGTTGTTGTTCAAAACAGCAGCAAATCAGGCATTGTCTGGTGCGATGATATTTCACTCAGGCCGGCCTATAAAAACAGCAGCTATTTTCTCTTGAGAGGCATATTGCTTGTCGCGGGTATAGTGCTGGCAATCAGCGCGATACGTTCGTTTGGCTTATTAAAAAACAGGGGTTGGATACCACTTGTAATAATATCGCTTATACTTCTCGGCGTCCTTTGTTCTCAATATTTTCTGGAAATGATAGCCGGTACCTTCGGCTTTAAGATGTTTTGGCTTAAGAAAATCGGGCACTTGGTTTTATTTTTTTTGCTGGGATTGTGCTCAACCTCATGGGCGAATGCAACAAAAAAAGCCGCTGGCAGGATTACCCTGTCATTAAAGCAGCTTGTGCTTATCTTTATAGGGTTACTATCTTTTGCAGCCCTGACGGAGCTGTTGCAGTTTGCAACACTTGACCGGGGCCCGGGTAAATTTGATTTTTTCATTAATACGGCGGGCATTATTGGCGGGATGGCAATTGCGCACTTTGTTTCCTGGATTAGGAAAAGAAGGTTGGGAATAGGGTAAGGGATGTTTTTTTTCTTGCAATGAGTGCAGTCGGCAGTTATATAGAGTAATCTTAAAAAAATATGCAGAACTATTACATAAAAAAGGGGTTAATTTTTGTTTAAAATAATCAAATATCACCTCATACTGTTTTGTTGTTCCCTGTGTTCCCTGGGATTTATTTTGTCAGCTCATGCAGCATATGCCGCGAGCATTACTCTTGCATGGGAGCCGAGTCCCGACGCAGACGTCGCAGGGTACAGGATTTATTATGGCACGGAATCCTGCAACTATGCCTACCCCCCTGTTGATGTAGGCAACGTTACACAATATACCATCAATGGTCTTGATATAGACGGGATCTATTATTTCGCAGTCACCGCTTGGACCAGCGACGGTAAGGAAACCCCGTTTTCTCCAGAAGTTTCAACATTCAGTGAATTTGCCGGAACAGCGCGCCTCTTTGCTCGAAAAATGCAATTTGATTCCCATGAAATGCAACGGGGATTTGGGGATAGTGTTGAGGTGTACATGGCGTTTAATTTTTTACGCCCACAAGGCAATTTCATATTCGAATTGGAAGACATACGAATCACCTGTCATGCGGGCACATTTATTCAGCGCGACGACAACACGCTAGAGGCGGAATGTGTACAAAAAGGCCCCTTGGGCATAGTTAAACGCTCTACGGTTACATTCAGTGGCACGGGCAATGTTTCACAGAAAAATCCGCTGTCCATGAGCGCTGAGGTATATTCCGTTTTTAGCCGGGAATTCCCTCTTTATGTCATTGAGATGGACAAATTGCTTCCGGTGCCGTGATGTTGTTTGGGCCAGAGGCAAAGGTCAGCGATGGTACGGGGTAGCCTTACCAGGTATTTTTACGGCTGCTTAAGTCTTTTTCCCACAGTGACTTCAAAAAGAAATTTATAACCCTTGGAAATTTATTTTTTATGCCCATGATTGCCGGATACGTTTCGCCGCTTGCCATGTTGTAGTCGTCATCCGGCATCAGCAGGCGCGAAATTATGCTGAAATCATGCAGCCCGTCATCATGCAATTCCATCATTCCCTGCCCGCCCTGACCGAATCCGATGAGAATTTCATCCACGCCATCGCTGTCCATATCGCCGCAGGCTACCCTGGTTTCGCCGTTCTCAGTCCTGTAATCAGGGGTTCCTGCTTCAATCCATCTTTTGAGTGTGACTGTGCCGAAGCTGTACGAGTACACCGGGATTCTGCCTCCTGAGCCCGCTCCCAACCCCAGCAGTATTTCATCGCGCACCGTGCGATCGATGTTGCCGCATGCGGGACGGGTTTCGCCGTTGAGCGCATTGTACTCGGGCCAGTCAACGACGCCCCAGGCAAGATGTCTGGCGCTACCGTCCAGCACTTCAAATTTACCCTCCGGCAGAAAAGCATCATTAACAGGATACAGCCCGAGGATGATCTCATCTCTGTGGTCGGAATTGATGTTGCCGCAGGCCGGGCGAACACCGCCGCCAGCTTTGCAGTACTCTTCCCAGCCAACCTTTATCCATAATGCATGTACGGCTTTTCCGTTATTAAATTTGAAAACCTCGACCCGTCCATTGCCGCCCACGCCCAGCCCGATGAGAATTTCATCAACGCCATCACCGTCGATATCGCCGCAGGCAGGCCAGGATTCTCCATTGATGCTGTTGTACTCGTTCCAGTCTATCTGGCCCCATCCCAAATTGGTGAAGTCGTCATCAAGAATCTGAAATTTACCGCCGGGGATTGCAGCATTTCCCTCGACAGGACCAAGGCCTATTATGATTTCATCTTTCCCATCGCCGTCAATATCGCCCGTTGCGATGCGGGCCTCGCCGTTCAGGTCATTATAGTCGTCCCAGCCAACGGAAAGCTGGGAGGTGATGTCGGTATCGTCGAAAACTGCAATTGCACCCTGATCTGTAAAAACAGAGTCTGTTGCGGCTAAAGCTGTTTGTGCGCTTTTAGCAGCTATCGCCCTACCGTCTAAGAAGCCCGCACCCTTTCCTCCGAGGACATGATATTTTTTCTTCTTCCTTACCGAGGTTGTCGTGGTGGAGTTCACTGGTGCTGTGCTTGTCGTTGTTGGTCTGATGCTTGTCGTGGTTGAAGTTGTTGGCGCCGAGCTGGTGGATGAGGTGGTCGGCAGCGTGCTTGTCGTTGTCGGTCTAATACTTGTCGTTGATGTTGTAGGGACCGAGCTTGTGGTGCTGGAAGTAGTTGGTATCGAGCTT
>CAYNVA010000018.1:0-12970 GCA_964400575.1 uncultured Thermodesulfobacteriota bacterium
AAACTTTTGTTCCTGCCAAATACCGTATTCATTATCAGGATTGAGGCGGCACCACACAAGCCTGAACGCTGAGTCCGGCAGCTTTGTCAATTGGCTCAAATCCGTCGATAGAGCAACACCGTCTCCCTCGGCGTCAAATGCCAGGCCGGGATAGGTTGACTTCCGGGGCGTATCATCCCGCAGGTCCGTGGGGAAGCTGTCCGTCGTGGGAAGTCTTCCGAATGTTAATGCCATGGGAAACTTTTCCCAAATCTTGAAATAATAATCAGCATAAACCCGCTCAACCTTCAAATCGGTGTCACTTGGTATTCTGGAGGAGTTCAGCAGGTTGTGGTACGGATACGTGTCGGTATGCTGGTCGTTCCAAAGCTTGTACATGGTGAGGCGGGCATGCAGCTTCAGGTTATTGATGAGCTCGGTGGACAGGTTCAGCCTGAACCTGAGGCTCGGCATATTGGTTACATGCTGGTCAGTGGGATTATCCGCCCTTTTGCCAAGCCCAAGCTTGATGCCGTACAAATTTTTGAATTGTGTTGAATAATTGAACCAGTCAAACCGCGTCCTGAGCTCGGCGCCAAATTTCACCTTGTCTGACAGGGTTTTCTTTTCCACTTCCTGCATGATGCCGGAAAGCTCTTTTACGTCATCCTTGAGCTGGGCAAGGTCCTCAGATGAACCGCCCGCCTTGCCGCCGCCGGAGGCCTGGAGCTGACTTTCCAGATTTTGAACTCTCGTGGACAGTTCCATAACGCTCTGCGGTGTCTGCTTTCCGCCTGCAGCAGGCGCCGACTGCGGCTGCTGCTCGAGAGCCCGGATACGGGTTTGCAGCTCTTTATTGGTCATGGTGACTTCTTCGTTCTTCTTCTCCAGGACGGCGTTTTTCTTCGTCAGGTCATCGAGTCGCTGAAGAATTTTATTTAAGTCTTCACGCGTCACCTGCCCTTCCTGTGCCTGCGCTCCCGAAGGGAGCACTGCCAGTAAACTGAATGAAACGAATGCAAAAAATACCGCAACCTGGAATATTCTGGGACATAGATGCTTCATGGGCATGTCTCCTTATGCACTGTTTATTTCAGGCCGACAGCTTCCGGCTGATCCGAATCGGCAGCATGGGCTTTCAAATACTCATTAATGGCAGCGCTCTCATCAGGTTTGACCAGAGCGCTGATATCCTTAACTCGGGTATGCTTGTTGGCTTGGAAAAAGCGCTCCCACTGGATGGATGCGTACTTGGTTGGCGCAAACACGCTGGCCTCGCCGCCGTTTTTATGGCATGAGCCGCATTTATTAAGAAAAATCGTCTTGCCGTCTGCGGCATACGCAGGGGGCATGCTGGACATAATGCCGATTACAAAGATAAATAAACACGCGCATACATTTTTCATAGGCACTTCCTCCGCCTGTTCCATCGTTTATCGAGGCACTGTTTCTTCAATTGAGGCAGTCGGTCAGGCCTGGCATAATCGATATGATGGCCTTTTTCAAATCTCAACCTTGCTGTCGTGAAAAGCTGCAAAATTACTATTTAAAATACAGGAACCTGAAAACAAATTCAAATAAAATACTATTTATTTTCCAAAGCACCGAAAAATAAAGTTGGTTATTGGCATTGTTTTTTTAATTAAAAATAAACAAAAAATGGTTTTTCCAAAGAGACTGCATCTTCATCTCCATCGCCGGCCCTGCCGCCCGGATTGACACGCGATGGCAACCCGAGTATAGTTTACAAGTGACAGCAATTATTTCAGTGCAAAAAAAAATGAATGCTCCGGCACAACAACGCGTTTTCATCATACTGCTTTTTGCGGCATGCGCCCTGCTTGCAACGGCTCGAGATGTCTCGGCACGGGAAGCCAAAGTTCTCATCTGCCTCTTTGAGGTGAACTCAAATGAAGATGTGAGCCATATCCAGTCCGGCATTGCAGCCCTTCTGCCGGCGCGCGTTGCGGTTCCAAAAAAAATACTGGTCATCGACACTGATGCACAGCGGTCTCTCCAGCCTCAGCCGGGAAAACCCGCCCCCTTGTCTGAGAGGCTTGCGCAGGCAAAAAAACTTGGGGCCGACTATCTCGTCACCGGCAGCATAACCAAACTGGGATCAACAATCAGCATCGACACAAGGATTGCCGATGTGCAGCGCGGTGGCGACCCTGTTCCCGTATTCATTCAGTGCAACGGCCTTGACAATCTCATCTCCGAAATTTCAAAGCTCGGACAGGCAATCAGGCAGACCATAGAAGAAAATCCTGCGCTTGACTCGTATGAACCCCCTGCGCTGTCATCGCCTGCCCCGTCACGCACAGCGCCTGTACCAACAGCCATGGCAGCAGAAAAAGCAGCCCGGGCAAAGAATATCGCCGGCAGCAAGGATCAGCCCGAAGAACTCGACACTCCTGCACAACGATCCCCTGCGGCAAAGACATCTGACCCGCGCTACTTCAGCGACCCCGCACCCATGGGAACCCGCAACCGGCCCGACGCACTGTTTGCATCTGTCCCCGTCATGGCCGAATATATCAGGTCCGTGCCCCTGAGCTGCCTTGCCGCAGGTGATGTAAACGGCGATGGGATAAAGGAACTCATCACAGCCGGGGGAGATGAAATCCATATATTGCGCTATGATGGCAGGGCGCTGGTGCCGATTGAGCAGATCAAGGCCCGCGCAGGGGAGCATATTCTGCACCTTGACGTGGCAAATCTTACAGGCGCTTCTATCGATGAAATCTATGTGACCAGCTATGATGGCCGCTCGGCAAACTCTTTTGTTCTTGAATTCAAAAACAATGATTATGCCCGCATTCAAGAGGGGCTGCCTTGGTTTTTCAGGGCAATAACTCTGCCTGAAAACAAACTCTGCCTCATAGGACAGGATGCCAGGCTCAATAACCCTTTCGGCGGCGACATATACCGGCTTGCCTGGGATAACGCAACGCTGGCCCCCGGCCAAGAGCACAAGGTGCCCGGCGGAGTCAATATTTACGGTTTTACCGAAACGGAGCTGGGCGGCGACATGAAGTATCTTGCATTCACCAGCAATCTCTTCGCCCCGGAATACAGCCTGAAAGCTATAAACGCCGCAGGAAAGAACATCTGGCGAGACAGCCAATCTCTTGGGGGCACGCCGAATTCTTTTCAGAAGTTCCTATTTGCCAATCAAACAGAGGTCAGGGAACCTGTGCCGCTGCGCATTATCTGCCAGGCCGGCAGCAGACCTTTTGTCATTGTGGCCCGCAATGTAAAGAAAGGGCAAAAGATACTCAAGCAGCTGGCGAATTACAATCAGGGCGAACTGCTCTGCCTGGTATGGAATGGCAGCGACTTTGACGTCAACTGGCACGGCGGCTATTTCAGGAATCATGTTGCCGACTATATACTTGAAGATATAGATGGTGACGGATCACAAGAGCTGTGCATTCTCTCATCCACGGGCGGGGGGATTGCAGACAGGGCTGTCAACAAAATCACTGTCTACCGGCAGGCCGCTTATTAGAGCAATTTTCAAAATAGTATAGTTATATGCGCACAGGTGAGCTTTTGGTGAATGCCGCCCGTGCGGTTCGAGCGATTGGCATTCCAGCATTGCTGGTTTCTCATGCGGGAATATAGCACGGGCAAACGAAACAAAAGCTCACCATAAGGGCGCATAGTTACACCAAAATAACACTCTGGCATTGCGGGTGTTTACGCGCCGCTATTCCCATCGGTCTTCCGCGTTACTGAAACTTGACAATACGGCAAATTTTTCTAATAATAGAAAACATTTGATACTATTCGCCGGTGTGGTGAAATTGGTAGACGCAGAGGACTCAAAATCCTCCGTCCGCAAGGGCATGACGGTTCGAGTCCGTCCACCGGCACCACTAAAAAAGGGTCTTAAGCGATTCGTGCTTAAAACCCTTTTTTGTTGTGCTGGCATAGGGCGATGCCCGCTCCCAGGCATTATTTCCAAAATACCGCGGGCATCAACAACCCTCTAGCGCAGCTCCAGCTCCTGCCGTTCAAGCTCATAGAGCTGATCGCGCAGCTCGGCTGCCTTTTCAAACTCAAGACTTCTGGCCGCCTCGATCATTTCTTTCTTCAATTTTTTTATCAGCTTCGGTATGTCTTTTGGCGCTTTGTAAAGAGCATGCTGCTCTGCGGCTATTGGCACGGTCACATAGTCCATTTCATAGACCGTGCCGAGTATGTTCCTGATGTCCTTTTTGATCGACTCGGGCGTGATGCCGTGCTCGGTATTATAGGCGGCCTGGATCGCTCGGCGGCGGGTGGTTTCGCGCAGGGTGGCCTGTATGCTGCGGGTCATGATGTCGGCGTACAGAATCACGCGGCCATCCACATTGCGGGCCGTGCGCCCGCAGGTCTGGATAAGCGACCGCTCAGAGCGCAGAAACCCCTCCTTGTCGGCATCAAGTATTGCCACAAGCGATACCTCGGGCAGATCAAGCCCTTCGCGCAGCAGGTTGATGCCGATCAGTACGTCAAATTTCCCGAGCCGCAGATTCCTGAGAATCTCGATACGCTCAAGCGTCTCCACCTCAGAGTGCAGGTACTCGACGCGCACCCCCAGCTCGCGGTAGTATTCCGTCAAATCCTCCGACATGCGCTTGGTGAGCGTGGTGACAAGGGTTCTGTCGCCCTTTGCAGTCTGCGTGCGGATTTCGGCAAGCAGATCGTCTATCTGTCCGGTGACGGGCCGCACCTGGATCTGCGGATCCATGAGGCCCGTTGGCCTTATAATCTGCTCCACCACGGTACCGCCTGTCTTTGCAAGCTCGTACTCGGCGGGAGTGGCGGACACATAGACTATCTGCTGCATTTTTTTTTCAAACTCATCAAAGGTAAGGGGCCGGTTGTCCAGGGCCGAGGGCAGGCGAAAGCCGAAATCAACCAGCGTCTGCTTGCGCGACCTGTCGCCAAAATACATGCCCCTGATCTGAGGAACTGAAATATGACTCTCGTCGATGATCAGCAGAAAGTCCTCGGGGAAATAGTCGAACAGCACCCACGGCGGCTCGCCGGGCTTGCGGCCGTCCATATGGCGCGAGTAGTTTTCGATGCCGTTGCAGTAGCCCATGTTTTCGATCATCTCAAGGTCGTACAGTGTCCGCTCCTTTATGCGCTGCGCCTCGATAAGCTTGTTGTGGTTTTTGAAATACTCGATGCGCTCGGCAAGCTCCCGGCGTATGAAACCGGCCGCCCGCTTGAGGTTGTCCTGCGATGTCACGTAGTGGCTGTTGGGGTAGATGTGCATGTGGCCCGTCGTACGCAGCACTCTGCCCGTGAGCGGGTCGATCTCGGATATGGCGTCGATCGTGTCGCCGAAAAACTCGACGCGCACGGCCGTGTTCTGCTGATAGGAAGGGAATATCTCGACACAATCGCCGCGCACGCGAAATGTGCCGCGGTGGAAGTCAAAATCGTTGCGCTCATACTGTATGGCTACCAGCCCCGCCAGAAAGTCGTCACGCGACATGTCTGCCCGATCGCGCACCAGCAGCAGCTGATTGCGGTACTCCTGCGGCGACCCAAGGGCGTAGATACAGGACACGCTTGCCACCACGATCACGTCGCGACGCTGGAAAAGGGAGGCCGTGGCAGAGTGGCGCATGCGGTCAATCTCCTCATTGATGGAGGAGTCCTTTTCTATATAGGTATCGGAAACCGGAAGATAGGCCTCGGGCTGATAATAATCATAGTAGCTTACAAAATATTCCACGGCATTGTGCGGAAACAGTTCTTTGAACTCGCCGTAGAGCTGTGCGGCCAGAGTTTTGTTGGGCGCCAGCACCAGCGTCGGCTTCTGCGTTTGCTGAATGACATTGGCCATGGTGAAGGTCTTGCCCGAGCCCGTGACGCCCAGCAGAACCTGATGAGCCGTGCCGGAGAGAACACCTCCGGTAAGCTGCTCTATGGCCTGCGGCTGATCGCCCCGGGGCTCGTAGCCCGCTATGAGTTGAAAGTCCATGGGATTTGGCTGCCCTGTGGTTTGATTAACTTGCTACTATAGGTCAAGGCTGTGAATGTGTCAAATGGAAGCCATCATGCTGAGCAAGCAGGTACTAATGTGATCCATCTGAAGCTTGCATTTTTTTTGCATGGTCTTCATGTAAGAGCCTATCCCATTAGGGGTTTGGCTGAGAGCATTTCAGGCCGTGCGAACAAAAGACGATCCATCAAAACCGGCCTCTACCAGTGAGCACGGTGCCTGAAAAAGCGATGCCAGGCCACTAATGGGATAGGCTCTAAGCGTCTGCCTCACCAAGGCTCTGGAATTTTTTTTAAGCCTGCGAGCCAGATGATGAACGCCGATGTGCATAGATCAGCCGGTGCCGGCACAACCAGAATCGGGCTTACTAACAGCCCGTAAGATGGTTTTCCAGTCACACACTGGAATTGATTATGCTGCCGACACTTTTCTTGACATCTCTCTTGTGTCAGACTAATATAGATTTTAATTAAAATCATTCATTTTTGGCAAAAAATTTATGGAAAACGACATTCTTCTCAAAGGCACTGGCGCATCCCCCGGCATCGTCATCGGCAAGGCGCTTATCGTCGAACACGGCAAGCCCGATTTCACCCATTACCGGCTCTCAAATGAAAAAGAAATCCGTGAGGAAATAGCCGCCCTGCACAAGGCGATAGAAGACTCAAAAGCGCAGCTTATAAAGACAAAAAAGGAAATCGGCAAGAAAAAAATCAAAGAGGCCCAATACATTATTGACACGCATATCCTTATCCTGCAGGACAAAATTCTCTGCAACGATGTTATCAAGCGCATACGCAGCCAAAAGGTCGACGCCGCCTGGGCGCTGAAGGCCACCATGGAGGAGCTGAAAAAAAGCGTTTTGAGTCTGAGCGATGACTACATGCGCGAGCGCACCTCTGACCTTGAATATATCGAACGGCGCATTCTGCAGAACCTGGCAGGCAAAAAGGTTGATGATGTGACAAAAGTCACGGACAAGAGCATCATTATCGCAAACGATCTGTCGCCGGCGGATACGGCCATTTTAAATGTTGCCGAAGTGCTCGGGTTCGTCATTGAATGCGGCGGAAAAACATCGCATACGGCAATCATGGCCCGGGCGCTCAAAATCCCCTCGGTTGTGGGGCTCAAGGACGTCCTGACGAAAGTCAAAAAAGGCGATACGGTAATTGTGGACGGCACCCATGGCGTCATCATCGTCAATCCCGACGCTGAAATGCTCCGTAAATACAAGCACAAAAAAGCCCAGCATGAGGAGTTTGAAAAGCGGCTCCTGAAGTACCGCGATCTGGCTGCTGAATCGGCGGATGGGTACAAAATCAGCCTGCTGGCAAACATAGAAATCGTCGAAGAGGTGGGCTCGGTCATGGATTACGGCGCCGAGGGCGTCGGCCTTTTCAGAACGGAGTTTCTCTACCTCAACAAAAAAGAGCTGCCCAGCGAGGACGAGCTGTTTGAAATCTTTAAAAAAACCGTGCAGACCGTGGCGCCCCGGCCGGTCACTATCCGCACCCTTGACATCGGTGGCGACAAATTCATGTCGCATGTTGATGTGGCTGAGGAAATGAACCCGGTAATGGGCCTGCGCGCCATACGCTTCTGCCTCAAGGAAATGGAGATATTCAAGACGCAGCTGCGGGCCATTTTGCGGGCAAGCGCCTTCGGCAATATGAAAATCATGTTCCCCATGATCTCCTGCGTTGATGAGGTGCAGCAGATCAAAAAAATTCTGCGGGAGGTAAAAGCACAGCTGAAAAAAGAAAAAAAGCCGTTCAATTCCGAGATCCCCATCGGCATCATGGTCGAGGTGCCCTCATCGGCCACCATCGCCGATCTGCTGGCAAAAGAGGTGAACTTTTTCAGCATCGGCACCAATGATCTTATCCAGTACCTGCTGGCCATCGACCGGGTCAATGAACAGGTTTCCTATCTGTATGAGCCTCTCCATCCGGCCGTGCTTCGCCTGTTGCGGCGCATCATCCAGGCGGCACACGACAATGGCATCCCGGTGGCCATGTGCGGCGAAATGGCTGGAGAATCCATGTATATCCCGATACTTCTGGGTCTGGGCATCGACGAGTTGAGCATGAACCCCGTGGCCATCCTTGAGGCCAAAAAAGTGCTCCGGACCATGAACTACAAACGGTGCAGGGAAGTGGTCGACCAGCTCTTTTCGTTCACGACAGCCGAAGACATAAAAAAGTTCCTCAACCGGAAGACAAAAAAATATTTCCAAAAGAATGACCTTGACAATTAACGCAAAATATCCAATACTTATTGTTTATATTTGGAACACATAGCCTTCAGGCAGGCTCTTCCAAACACAACCCGGCAAATATCAGGCGAGACAGGAGAATTCCCTTCTGCAATGCCGCTTTTTCTTGTCGTGGTCGGCCAATCACGCTGTATCATATTTTGCCCGAAATTGTGCTTCCTATGCAGGAGTCTACATCCCAGTTCATCCCTGACGAGAAGATACGTGAAATTCGGGAAACAAGCAGCATCGTGGACGTCATTTCAGACTATATCAGTCTGAAAAAGGTTGGCGTTAATCACAAAGGGCTGTGCCCCTTTCACAATGAAAAGACCCCTTCGTTGTATGTCAATGAAAACAAGAGGTTTTTTCACTGTTTCGGCTGCGGCACAAGCGGCGATGTTTTCGCTTTCCTCATGAAGCATGACAATCTGAGCTTCGCCGAGGCCGTCCGCCTTCTTGCCAAACGCTACGGGATACACCTGCCTGAAAAGCCGCTGAACAGCCGCGACCGTCAGCGCCTGAGCGAAAGGGAGTCCTTGTTCAGCATCAATGAAGCCGTGGCGAATCTGTATCACGGGCTGCTCCTCAATGACCCGCGCGCAGCCAAGGCTCGCCAGTACCTTTCGCAGCGCGGCATAGGGGCCGAGACCATACAGGAGCACCGTATCGGTTTTGCGCCGGACAGTTGGGACACGGTTGCGCAGCACCTCAAAAGCATGGCTCTTTCACCTGTGCTGGCAGGCAAGCTTGGCCTTATTGTCAGCAAGAGCGGCGGCCAGTACTATGACCGGTTCCGCAACCGGGTAATGTTTCCAATCTGGAACGTTTCGCGCAACATTATCGGTTTTGGGGGCCGCGTGATCGGCCAGGAAGAGCCGAAGTATCTGAATTCTCCCGAATCTGTGGTATATAATAAGGGACAGAATCTCTACGGACTGCAGAGCGCAGGCCATTATATACAAAAAGAAGGCAGGGCCATTATCGTCGAAGGCTATCTCGACATGCTGACCCTGCATCAGGCAGGCATAAAAAATACTGTCGCCGCGCTCGGCACTGCGCTGACCGAACACCAAATCCAGCTTCTGAAGCGCTACACCGGAGATATAATAACCGTTTTTGACGCAGACCCGGCAGGCGAAAAGGCCATGGCTCGCAGCCTTGAGCCATTTCTGCATAACGGCATTTCACCCAGGGTGATCGTGCTGCCCAAGGGCGAAGACCCTGACAGCTTTGTGCAAAAACAGGGCGGCGCGGCTTTTCAGGAAAAAATAGCAGGCGCAGGATTCCTTCTGGACTTTGTCATTGAGCGGATCATTGCCCGACATGATATCTCCTCTCCGCGCGGCAAGGTCGCCGTCTGCGATGAAACCGTTGCGCTGCTGGGGCAGATTGCGGACCGCATGGAGCGCGACCTGTATGAGCAGAAAATCGCGCGGCGCATCGGCGTGAGTCAGGCCCAGATTCGCTCCCGGAGCGCCGGCCTCCCGGCAAAAAAAACAGAGGCTCAGGCCGCTCCGGCAAAGCAAGAAAGTGCTACAGGTCAGGCCAATAATGCCGAATTAATTATACTAAAGATACTCATAGCGCATCCTGAATGTATCGTGCGCATCAATGATGATATTTTTGAAGATTTTACGCAGCCGGACCTGAAACAGCTGGGGGTTTTCATAACATCGTCCTGCAGGCAGGAGGGCGGGCTTGACATTCGGCAGCTTGTCGAAAGCCTTGATGGGCAGCCGATGCAGAAACTCCTGGCACAGACGGCATTTTTTGACAACCCGCCGGATGACCCGGCCAAGGCCCTTGACGACTGCATGCGGGCGGTTCGCCTGCAGAAGCTTGCCGGGGAAAAAAAGCGGGTCAGCATGCTGCTGAAGCAGGCTGAGGCGGCTCGCGACGAGTGTGCATCCGTTGCATACCAGCAGCAATACGTACAGCTTGTTGAAGAACAGAAAAAAATAACCAAGAGCACTTTGCTTTTTCTTCAAGGCTGATAAGGAGAAGATTTAATGGGAAGAAAACCGAAAATTGAGCAGGTCAAACAGCTCATCGATATAGGCAAGGAAAAGGGCTTCCTTACCTATGACGAAGTCAACGACGTGCTGCCCCCCGAAATGGTGTCCCCCGATCAGATCGACGAGCTCATGCTCATGTTCGGCGAAATGGATATAGAAATCGTCGACTCCAACCAGAACGTGCGCCTGCAGCAGCGCAAGGTCGGCAAAATCGTTCAGGGGGAAGATGAGCCCAGCGAAGAAAAAGACCTGTACGGGAAAATCAATGATCCCGTACGCATGTATCTCAAGGAAATGGGCTCGGTGTCGCTGCTGTCGCGGGAAGAAGAAGTCGAAATCGCCAAGCGTATCGAAGATGGCGAAAACGAAGTGCTGAGCGTTGTATTCAACTCGCCCATTATCATTCAGGGCGTGCTGGGCCTTGGCGATCTGTTAAAAAAAGGTAACCGTTCCATTTGTGACATCATCGCCGATCTTGACGATGAGGACAATGAAATTGACGAGGAAAGCTACGGCTCCGTATTCCTTGAGCAGGTCGAGCGCATCAAAAAAATCTACAATGAGAACCTGCGGCATGAAAATGCCCTTGCAGCGAAAAAAGACCTGACGGAGACGCGCAAAAAAAATATCCGGCAGAAAATTGACAAAAACAAAGAATCAATATTTACTATTTTGCAGGCCATGAATCTCAAGAAAAAATATCTTGAGAAGACCGTTGCGCGGCTCCGGGAATTTCTGGGACAGGTCGACAAACTTGAGCGCCAGATCATACACTGCTGCAAAAAAGTCGGCCTTGACACCAAGGATATACGCCGGCTCATTCGCCTGGGCAAGGACAGCAAGGATGAGCAGCGCAAAATCAAGCGCAAGACGGGCGTGAGCATCGCTGAGCTGCAGGAGCTTGACAAGGAAATACGCGTCCGTACCAAGCAGATACGGGATATTGAAAAAGAGGCGGATCTTTCCATCGACGGGCTCAAGGAGGCCATCGAGCAGATTGACCGCGGTGAGGTCAAGGCAAAGACGGCAAAAGACGAGCTGGTGCGCTCTAACCTGCGCCTGGTGGTGAGCCTGGCCAAAAAGTACACGAACCGGGGCCTGCAGTTTCTGGATCTTATTCAGGAAGGCAATATCGGCCTTATCAAGGCCGTTGAGAAATTCGAATACCAGCGGGGCTACAAGTTCAGCACCTATGCCACATGGTGGATACGGCAGGCCATAACAAGGGCCATCGCAGACCAGGCCCGCACGATCCGCATCCCGGTCCACATGATCGAGACGATCAACAAGCTGATCAGAACATCGCGGTATCTGGTGCAGGAAAACGGCCGCGAGCCCCTGCCCGAAGAGATCGCTGAAAAAATGGAGCTGCCCCTTGAAAAGGTGCGCAAGGTGCTTAAAATAGCCAAGGAGCCCATCTCACTTGAGACGCCCATCGGCGAAGAAGAAGACAGCCATCTTGGCGACTTCATCGAGGATAAAAAAATACTCAACCCGCTGGAGAGCGTGACCTACCAGAACCTCTCCGAGCAGACCCAATCGGTGCTCGCGACACTCACGCCGCGCGAAGAAAAGGTGCTGCGCCTGCGGTTCGGCATCGGTGAAAGGGCCGACCATACACTTGAAGAGGTCGGCAAGGATTTCGATGTCACCCGCGAGCGCATACGCCAGATCGAAGCCAAGGCCCTGCGCAAACTGCGGCATCCGATCCGGAACAAGAAGCTGAAAAGTTTTGTTGAATACTAATTTTTGGTGCGGGCTCATAGCTCAGCTGGCAGAGCCTCCGGCTCATAACCGGGTGGTCCCAGGTTCGAATCCTGGTGAGCCCACCACATTTTTTATTACGCGACACATGCATAAGAGAAGACTCATAGCAATTGTACCTGTGCAGTATGCGTGCGTTTGACAAAAAATGCACCCCGGTAAGGGGTGCATTTTTTGTGTCTGAATATGAATGCTAGTCCGCAAGGGAGGCCCTCGTGAAAAAGCAGATCGATATTCTCTACAAAATCCAGAAAATAGACGCAGTCATCAAAAGCTCAGAAGAGCTCAAAAAGCGCTCCGCCGAAGAAATGCAAACAGCGCAAGAAGCATACCGTAAAGCTGAGGCTCAGCATCAGGCTGTTCAGGGCCACGTTGAAGCTTTTGAAAAGCAGCGCCACGACCGTGAGCGGGATCTGATCGATGCCCAAAGCCAGAAAAAAAAGGTGGAAGAGCGGCTCATGGCTATCAAGACCAACAAGGAATATCAGGCCGCGCTCCACGAGATCGACACCATCAAGGGGCTTATTAAGGATAAGGAAGATCTGATTCTTGAAAGCATGGACGCCATGGAGGCAGCAAAGGCCGAACAGAAAAAATCAGAGGCCGAGCTTGCCCGGGCAAGGGGCGTATTCGAGGAGAAGAAACAGCAGATTGAAGTTGAACTCAAAGCCTATCTTGACGATGTGGACAAGCAGCGCCAGGTGCGCGATGATCTCACCAGGCAGATGGAGCCCGACATCTATACCGAGTATCAGCGGCTTATGAAAGCTAAAAACGGCCGTGCCGTGGCGGTCGTGTCATACGAGCAGTGCATGGGCTGCAGCATGAAAATTCCGGCACAGATATACAATGAGGTCATGCTTGGCGAAAAAATCAAGTTCTGCCCGCACTGCACCCGCATCCTGCTTGTGAACATCGAAGAGGGTGATACCACGCAGTAGGCAC
>CAYNVA010000019.1:0-3734 GCA_964400575.1 uncultured Thermodesulfobacteriota bacterium
ACTCAGATACATGCCGTCCTTAATTTTTACGCCGTAGCGCATGGCGTCATAGCCTTCATTGTTGCTGAAAGCCGTTACCGCCATGCCGCCCTGCGTGTCTTTGGCGTGCTTGGTGATGATATTGATGACGCCGTTGACAGCATTTGCTCCCCACAGCGTGGCGCCGGGGCCCCGAATGACCTCGATGCGCTCTATATCCTCAAGCAGCATGTCGCGGTCCTGCCACATGACACCGGATACAAGCGGGGAATAGATCGACCTGCCGTCGATGAGTACGAGCAGCTTATTGGCCCATTCTCCCAGAAAGCCCCGCGAGGTGACGGCAAAATCACCGGGGTCGGACCGCGCGACCTGAATGCCCGGCGCCATGCGCAGCACTTCAGGCAGATTCACCGCTCCGCTGCGGCGTATGTCTTCCTGTGTGATCACGAACACGGCCGCAGCGCTTTCATGGGCCGTCTGCGGCTTTTTCGCGGCTGAAACAAGCTCTATGTTCATGAGCTCTTCAAGGCTGTAGGTTGTGAAGTCGGTCGCGGGTTTGGGCCCGGTTTGGGCAAATGAGCTTGTGGCTGTCAGGAGAGACAGGCAACAAACAAAATGCCGCAGGCATGCTTTTGATATATTTTTATGGCGCATGAAAAAAAAGGGCTGCATACTTCCCCCATTCACATAAAAACTTGTTGTACGTGAACCCCCTGCACAGATGCGGGTTATACGCTATATATTTTTATAAATCAAAGCAAATTATACAACTTGATTTTTTGCCTGTTTTAATGGGGGTGACCGCCGAGCTGCGCAGCTTCATTTAGAGCATTTTTCTTTTTATTGTAGCCACGGGCCCTTATGGTGAGCTTTTGATTCGCTTGCCCGTGCTATATTCTCGCAAAAGAAACCGGCGAGGAGATCATGCCAATCGCTCGAACCGCACGGGCTGCCCTCACCAAAAGCTCACCTGTGCGTATATGGCTATAGTATTTTGAAAAATGCTCTAGTCTTTATGGTTGCGAGCTACATACAAAGACAAGAAGCTATTGCTTTTCAGAAGGGTTTTTCGGCAAAACCGGGTCAATAATTCGAATGGGAAGCTTTATAATATCTTTGGTGATGTCCATAAGGCCTTTTGTCACGGCAGCGGTTGCCCGGGTGCTTATCTGCGGGTCGTCAAGAATGCCGGTTATTTTTAAAGGAACGCCCATCATCGGCTTACTCAGAGCAGAGCCCACCAGGGGAATTTTGGAAAGCACCTGATTCTGAATCTGGAACGGCGTTGCCAAGGCATCAAGCTCAACCCCCCTGCTTTTCAGGCTGATTGTCCCCTGGCAGACCAGGGTGAGCGAACTGCTGATAAAAACGGCCTTGCGTACCTGCACGGTTTGCCCCTTTATTTCACCCTCTATGCGTAATGACTGGTAGGCATAGCCCTCTTGTGCCATATCACGTATCCCGCTGCTGAGCAGGTTCGTGATGCTCAGGAAGGACAGAATTTTTGTGAACAGACCTGACTTGTAGATGCGCCCGTCCTGAGCTGTAATTAAAAATTTTCCCGTAAGGGCGTCAAGCAGAGCAGCGGGTTTTGCCTGTGCCCGCACAGCACCATCTATAGTAACCGTACCGGTTATGATCGCCTTTTCACCGGTTAAGCACTGGAACACCTCTTTCATGGGGCTTTTCACGGCCCGGGGATGGGCCTCAAGCGTAATGGCATCAGGGGTTATCTGCCCCGTGGCAGGAAGCGCGATGCTGCACATTTTCGTATCGTCAGTTGTCATTGTTATCGCCTTATCGAAGAATGCGAAGGTGGCATTAAAGGGTGCGAATATGAAGGGATTCTTATTGAGTTCACGGGCCTTCAGCCTGAGGGTGCCGCGAAGAGGAGTGTCCCATAACTCTTCGGCGCTGCTGCCCTCAGATGCATTGTCGCCGGACAGCATATTCTCAAATGCATCAATATCTATCCGATCGGCTGACAGATCAAGATCAAGAACAAAGCCTCTGTCGGTAAAGCCCACGCTGCCGCGAATGCCGGCAGTATCCTGCCCTGCTGTGAGGCCTGCGGACTCAATAACCAGCTTGCTGTCGCGCGCGGAAACCGAAGCGCTGGTGATGTTGACGAATGACTTGTCAAAGGCCGGATAGCCTGCCTTCTCCCAGCTCAGTGTTCCCCGGGCTGATGACGCACGCGGCTTTTTTTGATTAAATATTGCACTGAAGTCCCCCTGTATCCATCCCTGCAGAAATGCATTGTGCAGCAGGGCGCGGTCAAGAGTGGCTTTTTTAAGCATGCCAGCATAGGTGATAGAAAAAAGATCTTCCTCAATCTTAATGCCCAGCGTGCACTGCGACTCTGCATCGCGAATTGTAAGCCCGCTTATTTCAAGGGTCGCATTGTCTGCACGCAGGTTCAGGCCGGCCTTGATGGTGCGGGCCAGTGAAAAATCTCCGGTACATGTGGTCACCCCGCCGCGATTCCAGACAAGCCGGCTCTGCGCAATCTCTACCGGAGCGCGCAGTGCCAAAAAGGCGGGTATGCCGAGGTAGCCCGTGGCGTAAGCAAGCGACTTTTCACCCAGCGTGCCGCGGGCATCAGCCCTTGCAGCGGCTAAGCCCGCGAGATACCCCTCAAGGGTAAGGGAGCCTGCAAGCCTGGCGTCAAGAAATGTCATGTCAGCCTGAGACAGGGTGCATGCGTGCTGATCGGCCTTGAGTAGCCCGCTGCGCACCGCTACCGGCCCTTGAAGCCCTGCTACGGCAAGCGACAGGTTCTCGACGGTTCCATCAAGCGCGACAGCCCATTTTCCAGGTGTTGTCAGCGGTCCGCTCAGGGCAATATCCTGAATCTGAACTCTGCCGTCTGCGCCTGTAATTTTTTCGATGAGCGCCTGCGACGCTGCAAATGAAGAGAGCACCTTGCGCAGATCACCAAGCGTTACCTTTGCTCCCTGTGCCGTGGCAGTGAAATGATCATCATCATCGTGCAGGCTGAAGGAGAGCGAAAAATCCGGCAGCATGGAAGAGCCGAGTTTCCCGGAAAAACCAGAAAATGACAGCAGGCCTGCGCGGCAGGTGCAGATGCCCCGCCGCAGTTCAAGGGCCGCAGGAAAAGCCCGGTAGTCGGATTGCAGCAGCAGCTCCTCTATGGCAATTTCCGTACTGTACGCAACTCCTTCTGCTCGCAGTGCGAAGGTGCCCCGCGCGGTGCCCCGGGGATTTCCGATACGTTCAATCTCGCTGCGCACGGCAGGATCTGGAATCAGGTGCAAAAAGCCGGGGGCCTCAGAGAGATCAAGGTCGAATTTTGCAGTGATCAGTGAGGGTTTAAAAGCAGGGGCACTGTCCAGATGTATGGCTGCGCCGTGTATGCTGGACTTTCCAATGCGTGCGCGGATATCAGAGGCCTTAATCCTGCCATTATCCATCGCACAGTCGCCGCTCAGCTCTTTCACGTCAAGGCCCATATCCGGGAATGTCACACTCATATTGTCAAAGCTGCCGTGACCGCTGATGACTGCGCTTGCCAGGGGATCAGAAACACGGGGCAGCTTCGCCGTGAAGGAAACAGTGCTTATTTTTCCGCTGTATATTTTTTCGCAGATGCTGCTGACCAGAAGATTTGTCCCTGCAAATGCCAGGAGCATGTCACGGCTTGCGGGGATGTCTATGGCCCTTGCCTCAAGCTCCAGGCTGAGGGCAGGCGATCCGTCGCCCGCGGCCTCACCACCGGAGGCAGCCGGTGA
>CAYNVA010000020.1:0-2357 GCA_964400575.1 uncultured Thermodesulfobacteriota bacterium
GCGGTATTGCAAAAGAGGATTTTGACCTGCCAAATCTGCGCGATAATCCCGCTGAGGTCATGTGCAACCCCGTGGGGCAGGCAGATATTTTGAACCGCGCCGGCACGGAGCTGAATCTTCTTGTGGGCCTGTGCCTCGGCCATGACATGCTGTTTACCAAAAATTCCGCAGCGCCCGTCAGCACAGTGATCGTCAAGGACCGCGTGCTCGCCAACAACCCGGCAGGCGCACTGTACTCGCCCAACTGGATGCGGATGATCAAGGAAAACACTCTCACCGGAAAAGGAAAATCAGGCGATGACAAATGATGCGCAGGATTTTTTCAGAGACATTGCCAAGGCGCGGCAGAAGCTTGCCAAACACATACCCGATGCTTATAAATCTTTTGTGGGCCTTCACGACAGCGTCATGGCGCCCGGTGCGCTGGATAAAAAGCAGAAGGAGCTGATCGCCCTGGGCATTGCCATTGCCAGCCACTGCAAGCCCTGCATTTATCAGCACACGCAGGCTGCTGTGCAGGAGGGCGCCACGGCTACAGAGGTGCTTGAGGCCGCAGGCGTTGCCGTGCTTATGGCCGGTGGCCCGGCATTCGCGCATTTGCCGGAAGTCCTGAAGGTCTTTGATGTTCTTGGCGTGAAGTACTGAAAGTTTGTTGGGCGCGTTTCACCCTTCGACTTCGCTCAGGGCATGCTTTGCCCAACCTTTTACCGCATGTTTGCCTTTTCGTTTTTAATTGACAATTAAAGATGTGATCTTCTCTTCGACTCGCTACAGGCTATTCAGCGCGACACTTGCGACAGGACGGATTTCATGCAGCAGCTTAAACACAACCCCATGTACCGCTATCTGCTGATACTTGTGGTCTGCGCCAGCGCGGGGCTGCAGGGCTGGATGGCGCTGTTCACAAACTTTGCCAAAGAGGTGATCGGCGTCAACGGCTTTCAGATAGGTGCTGCCCAGTGCGTGCGGGAAATACCCGGCTTTCTCACCTTTCTGGTCATGTATATCGTGCTGTTTGTCAGCGAATACCGGCTGGCTTCGCTGTCGGTAATTCTCATGGGCATCGGCATCGGTGCGACCGGCTATCTCACCACGTTTCCGGGACTGCTGCTCACAACGACCATCATGTCCATCGGGTTTCACTATTTTGAAACCATCAACAAATCTCTCACTGTGCAGTATTTCACCCGGCAGGAGGCCCCTGTTGTGTTTGCCCGGCTGCGCGGCTACGGTGCTTTGGCAAACATTGCGGTCGGGAGCATTATCTGGCTGCTGGCCTTTGTGCTGCCCTATAAAATAAACTTTCTGCTGCTGGGGGTTTTTATCTGCTGCGCGGGCGGCTATATGCTGTGGCGCAATCCGGCCCATGACGCCCCGGCCCATGAGCAGAACAGTCTTGTGCTGCGGCGCAGGTACTGGCTCTACTATGTTTTGAATTTTCTGAGCGGCGCGCGGCGGCAGATTTTTATCGTCTTTGCGATTTTTCTTCTGGTTGAAAAATACCGGCTCAGCGTGACGACCATCGCCGGTATTTATGTGGTCAATTACGGCCTGACCTGGCTTACCAATCCCTCTATCTCGCGGGCGATCAACACCTATGGCGAAAAGGTTGTGCTCAGTCTTGAAAGCGCAAGCCTTGTGATCCTGTTTCTCGGGTACGCATTCATCGAAAATGTGTGGCTGGCGGTTGCGCTGTACGTGCTTGACAGCATATTCTTTAACTTCGCGATCGGCCTGAACACCTATCTGCAGAAAATAGCCGACCCGAAAGACCTGGCCCAGAGCACGGCCGTGGGATTTACGATAAACCATATATCGGCCGTGGTGATACCGCTGTTTGGCGGCGCGCTGTGGATGGTGAACTGGCGGCTCCCGTTTATAATCGGCGCCTGCCTGACCATCATCTCCCTTTATTTCACGCAGAAGATACGCACCGCTGAGCCTGATCACAGCGCGTGATCCCCCCGCTCAAAAAAAAGCCCCTGGAGAAATCTCCAACCGCCGGTAATGCTTTAAATGCGATCCGATAGTTTGTGCGCTTCTGTCAACAATATCCCGCAAGCTCTTCTGAGAGATTATCCCGTTCGGTGCAGGCGTGCTTTGCCCTGGATGAGATACTTTATCCCGTCATCCAGGCCTTCAAGGGTCAGCTCGAACATGGGAAAAATATCGCGCACCATGCGAACCGATTTCACCGCGTCCCATCTAGCGCGGCGCAGCGGGTTGAGCCAGATGATGTCGGGGAAGGTCGCGCGCAGCCGCTGCAGCCAGACAATGCCGGGCGTGTCATTGTGATACCAGTAGTCCACAGCGCCGTTTACCCAGGTCAGCTCCGAGGGGGCCATCTCCGCATCCCC
>CAYNVA010000021.1:0-6228 GCA_964400575.1 uncultured Thermodesulfobacteriota bacterium
GGCATGCCGGAAAACGCCATGGAAGCCGTCAAAAAAGCAAAATAGTCATCGCTCTTGTCCTGCCCGGCCCCGAAAAGGCTGTCCCACATCTCGGCAATCAGCCTGTCAAGGTAGAGCTCGCGGGCCTTCGGGGTAAACCGGTCGACAAGGTCGGCCACGGCCTGCAGAGGCAGCCGGGCATCTGTCGAAATATCGGGAAGCGGCTGAGTCAGGGCGGCACGAGCCATGTTGCTGCCGGGATTGGCGATCACCTCGAGCAGCGCCAGCACGGTTTGGATGGAGGGCTCTTCAAAGATTGACTTTGTAGCGGCAATGTCTACCGGAATGCCCCGGCTCTGCAGTGCTTTTTTCAGCAGGCTGCCCTGCTGGTGCATGCGGTAGAGCACGGCGATGTCGCCAAAACCCTTCACGCATTCATCTCCATCATGGCTCAGGCTCTCAAAGCGCATGCCACCCATGAGGCGCTCGACCTCGCGGCTGACAAAAGCGGCCTCGTCCTGATCAGTGGGCAGGTCCCAGAGTTCAACCAGGGCCCCTGCCGGCCGCAGCGGCCGCACGGTTTTGTCGATGCGCTGGGTGTTCTTTTCGATAACGGCCTGCGCCGCCGCGAGAATCGTCGCACTTGACCGGTAATTGTCCTCAAGCTGCAGCACAGCCGCGCCGGGAAAATCGGTTTGAAAGCGCAGGAAAATATCCACCTGCGCGCCCCGGAAGCCGTAAATGGCCTGGTCGGCATCCCCGACGGCGCACAGATTGGGCCGCCCCGGGCACAGGGCTTTTATGAAAGCATACTGGGCCGCGTTGACATCCTGGTACTCGTCTATGGAAATATGGCTGAACCTGCTGCGCACTGCTGCCAGGGCCTGGGGCGATGCGGCAAACAGCTCGGCCGTTTTCAAAATCAGATCGTCAAAATCAAGCATGCCGCGGGCTTCCAGAAGCTGCTGGTAGGCCCTGCTCAGGGGCGACAGCCCCCCGTAACCTGCCGGCCCGTTTTTTTCCCTGGTGATCTGCAGCTCATGCTTTTTTCGTGACCTGCCGCCCTCCGGCGGAAAAGCCGCTGCAGCCTCTTTTATAAGCGCGGCCCGGTCCGCAGGCGTTATGAGGCAGATATCTGCGGGGATGCCGATATGGCTGCCATGCTGTTTCAGTATTTCATAGCACAGGGCGTGTATGGTGCCGACCCGGACGGCAGACAGGTCAATGCCCGGCACGTGCATGGCCTCGAGCCGGGCGCGCATTTCCTCTGCGGCCTTTGTCGTGAAGGTGATGGCAAGCAGCCGCGACGGATCAATGCCGCCACGGGCCGCCATATAGGCAAGCCTGCACACCAGCATTCGGGTCTTGCCCGTGCCGGCGCCCGCAACAACAAGAAGCGGGCCGTCGATGGTCTGCACCGCTTTTTGCTGCGCTGCATTGAGGCTGGCTAAAAAGTCCTGCATGGGAGAGTCTTGACAGAAAACAGTAACAATGTCAGTGTTAAAGATAAAACTGTATACTAAAAACTTTTGCAATTCAAACCAATACTGCCATGCGCATACTGCTCATCTATCCGCCGCCGTGGAAGATTCCGCTGCCGGGGCAGCAGGCCATCGAAACCGGCCAGGGACCGCCGCCGGGCATCGATAGCGCGGCGCTTTTAAGCGGCGACATTCTGCACACCCCCTGCGGCCTGCTCAGCCTTGCGGCTCAGGCGCAAAGGGCGGGCCACGGCGTTGAGGTGCTGAACCTTTTTACCTTTGCCTGGCAGCGTATTGTCGAGATTATCAGCGCCAGGCAGGCCGATGTTTTCGGGCTCTCCTGCTTTACGTCAAACCGGCGCGGCACGCTGGCGCTTTCCCGGCTCATCAGGCAGCTGCATCCGCAGGCCCATATTGCCGTGGGCGGACCGCACGCGACAGCCCTTGCCCGCGACATGCTGGAGCGCTGCAGCGCCATCGACACTATCGTGATCGGGGAAGGGGAGGAGGCATTTGCCCACCTGATCGGCGAGCTTGAAAAAGGCGCACCCGCCGGCAGCATCCCCGGCACGGCCTACCGAAGCGACGGCCGCGTTCTGCTTGCCCCGCCGCGGCCCCGCATTGATGATCTTGACAAGCTGGCCCCTCCCTGCGACTATGCCGCCGACCATATCCTCATGACCTCGCGCGGCTGCCCGCGGGACTGCTCATTTTGCGCCTCTGCCTGCATCTGGGGTAAAATTGTGCGCTCCCATTCCCCTGAGTATGTGTTTACTATGCTGCATGCCCTGGTGAACCAGGGCGGGCAGAAGGCGCTGGCCATCAAGGACGAGACCTTTACCCTGAGCCGGGGCCGCGTGATGGCGGTCTGCCGGGGCATTGCCGAGCGCGGCCTCAATTTTCTGTGGAGCTGCGACACGCGGGCCGATTTCCTTGATGAGGAGCTGCTCATTGCCATGCGCCGCGCGGGCTGCGTGCGCATAAGCCTGGGGGTTGAATCGGCCTCTACAGAAGTCCTTGCACGTATCGGCAAGGGCATAGTACCTGCCGCTGTGCGGGCTGCCGTGGCCCTTGCGCGGCAGCTTGGCTTTCAGATCCGGCTGTACATGATTGCGGGCGCGCCGGGCGAAACCCGGGCGACACTTCAGGAGAGCATTGATTTTGTGCGGGATGTGCAGCCCACAGAAGTTATCTGGAACCCCTATACGCTGTTTCCCGGAACGCGGGATTTTTCTGCTGCCATCCAGCGCGGCGAGATCGCAGCCGATGATTTTTTTACGAAAATGTTCTTCGAGCTGACACCCCTGCTTGACCGCAGCGATGACCCTGATGCCCGATTTTGTATCGACTGGCTGCAGCAGCATCAGGGCCTCCAGCAGGCGGCGGGCTATTCGGCGGCGCAGCGGCGCGAAATTCTCGGGCGCCTGCCGGAGGTGCATGCCGCGCATCTTGACCTTGCCGCGGCCTGCTACGGCGAAGGCGATCTGGCAGGGGCGCGTGCCTGCCTGGCAACAGCAGAGCAGCTTGGCTATCCGCTGCCCGGCCTGTGCCGCAACCTGCGCGCCTGTATTGCGGCGGCAGCGGGCGACATTAAAACCGTCCTTGAAGAGCTCATAGCGGCAAAGTCGCTGGGGCTGCATGCTGTGGTGGAGCGCAATATCGGGGAGGCGCAGCGCTGGATCAAAGCAGGCGGGCCCGACAGCGGCATGCCCCTCATACTTGACGCGGACTGCTCCTTTGAGGTGACCCGGCTGCTTGTGCAGCCCGTCATGCCGGGGCCCATTGCCTGAAATGGCCTTGAATTGACCATCGGCTTGTGTAATAATACGGCTACTTTTCAGAAAGCATCAAGGGCTCAGTGCGTACAGTGCGGGGGATGGCGTTTGTTGCTTTTTGCCTCCGTGAACGGGATAACAATTATGGCTCAACGCAAACATTGGACACTGCTTATAGGCATACTGCTTATTGCCTGCATCTACGCGGGCGAACTGGCATATATATTCTCCATAACTCCGGATCCCTGCGAGGATGCCTACATAACCTTCCGCTTCTCCAAAAACCTCGCAGACGGCAATGGCCCTGTTTTCAATCCGGGCGAACATGTCGAAGGCTATTCAAATCCCCTTTGGATGTTCTCCATCGCCGTGGCCCGCAAGCTCGGCCTGGACATGGTGAGCTACAGCCGCATGGCAGGAGCGCTGTTCAATACGCTGACGCTGCTGCTGGTGTGGTTTATTCCCTGGCGCTGGTTTGCCGTACGCGGGCCAGCTTCTCTGGCGGGCCCCGTTCTCTACCTGCTTTGCCTGCCGATGCATTTTTATGCGGCATCAGGGCTTGAAACCTCGCTCTACAGCTTTCTGGTTATCGCAAGCGCTGCTGCCGTCATGTGGGCAGGCGCCTCTGCCGCACGCTGCACAGCCGCTTTTTTTGTTCTGCTGCTCACCGCCCTCACCCGGCCCGAAGGCGTCATCTTCTGCGGCTTCTACTGCCTGTGGCTCGGCTGGCGGTTCCTGGTTAAAAAAGAATCCCTGAAGCCCTTTCTGCCGGGCATCATCATGTTTGCGCTGCTGTACGGCGCTTTTCTTGCTTGGCGCCTGAGCTATTACGGCCTGCCCCTGCCCAATACCTACTATGCCAAGGGATCCTTTCCCCTGTACGTGCGGCTGCTGCTCGGCTTTTTCATCAACCGCGGTTTTTTCACCAACTATACCTGGTTTCTCTTCCTGCTGCCTTTTTTCATTTTTGTAAAAATCCCCGATACACGGCGCGCGCTGCAGCCCCTGTATCTTTTCATCGCCGCGGGTTTTATATTCAGCCTGGGCTTTTCAGGCTGGGACTGGATGCCCTATTTCCGCTATAACCTGCCCGTGGTGCCCCTCATGGTCGTCTGCTGCCAGCTGCTCTTTGCCGAGCTCTGGCGGTCGTGGGCGCCGACCACGGGCAAAAAGCTGCTCTGGGCAGCGCTGACGGTCTGCATACTGTTTGTCGCAGGCGAGCAGTACTGGAAGGATCTTGCCTTTAACTATCGCTGGCGCGATGCGGGGGCTTTTGCGCGCTGCAACCAGAAAATCATGGGTGAATGGATTGGCCGCGAGCTCGGAACGCAGCCCGTCATTGCCATCGGCGATGTGGGATATTTCGCCTATATTTCACAGGCCACCATCATCGACCTGTACGGTCTCACGAACCATGAATTTGCCGAGTGCAAAATCCGCTACGGCTCACCCGACATATCCTTCCTGCCGCCGTCGATCAGCTTTGCAAGCTTTAAAAAGAAGGAATGCGAGCTGCTCATGGGGTTTGCCCCCGACTATATCTTTCTCTACACCATGCGCCTCAAAATCTCGGACACCTATCCCGGCAGCGCTGCGGGCATTGCCGATGACCCTGATTTCAACAAAGCCTACGAATACATGACCTCGTTTTCCGTCATCCCCGACTTCACAAGCGATATGTGGCCGCGCTCCATTCACACCATCGATGTTGCCGATCTTTCAGCCGGCATGTTCTCATGGATGCGAACGGGCTGGGGCTATACCATCTACATACGCAAAGACAGCCCCTATCCCCGCTTCTATATCGAACTCGGGCCCGACGAAAAAATCAAAAACATCATTGCCGTCAAAAAGCCCTGAATCGTTGCGGCGTGCAGCATTTTAAAATCGGTGCGCGCAGCGCATCCCCCTCTTTTTAACGCAGTGGCGGGCTTTATGCCCGCCCGCAGGAGAGGATAGAGGCAGTTCCCCCCCCGACAAATTGTTAGCAGTTAGCCCCTGATGAGGCAAGTCCTATGCCGCAACCCTGTTGCGCAGCGAGCCGATGCCGCTGATGCGGACTTCAACCTCGTCGCCCGCCTGCATGGGCCCGATGCCGGAGGGCGTGCCTGTGGCGATCACATCCCCGGGCAGAAGCGTCATCACCTGCGAAATGAACGACACCAGCCGGTACACAGGGAAAATAAAATCCGCTGTTGAAGTCTCCTGCCGCTGCTGCCCGTTTAAATAGGTTTCTATGATCGCAGCCGAAGGATCAAGTTCCGTTTCGATGCAGGGCCCGATAGGGCAGAACGTGTCGAAGCTTTTGCTGCGCGTGAACTGGCCGTCTTTCTTTTGCAAATCCCGGGCGGTTACATCATTTAAGCAGGTATAGCCGAAAACATAGTCTGGTGCGTTCTGCTCGGAAACATTTTTGCACTGCCTGCCTATAACCACACCGAGTTCGCCTTCATAGTCCACCCGCTGCGACATCTTTGGATAGATGATGGGCGCCCCGGTGCCGATAACTGCCGTGGCCGGCTTTAGAAACAGCAGGGGCTCATCGGGGATGGCCATTTTCATTTCACGGGCATGGCTGCGGTAATTGAGCCCCACTGCAACGACCTTGGTCGGCATGCAGGGCGACAGGAGTTTGACCGTATCGAGCCGGAAGCACTCTTTTCCGATGGCGTAGTCCGAAAAAATATCCCCGGTTATTTTCTGCACCGCATCCTGCGCGAGCAGGCCGTGGCACAGCTGCCCGTCTTTCTCAAATCGGATGAATTTCATGCCCTGTTCCTCATGTATGTGCAATCAAATGAACGGCTGTTGCCTTGAAGGAAACAGCCACCGGCATGCCTTCAGCAAGCCCGAGGGTCTCCCGCGACTGGAAGGTGATATGCGTGGAAAGAAAAAATCCGCAGTCAAGCTGAACTTTATAAAAATGGCCCATGGGTATAAGCTTGGTAATGGTGCCGGGGAAGCAGTTGCGGGCGCTGGTGCAGTCATGACGG
>CAYNVA010000022.1:0-21989 GCA_964400575.1 uncultured Thermodesulfobacteriota bacterium
ATATACATCCAGACCGTGCTGCTGCGCATGAAAAACAACAAAAGCAAAACTGCAAAAATACTTGCTATTTCGCGCAACACGCTCCAAAGCAAGCTTGAAGATTACAACGCCCTTCCCGTTAAGCCTAAAAACCGCAAAAAAACATCAACCCAGCAGACGCTGTTTTAAGAACCTGCCTTACGCCATAGTAACTGATATTTGGAAAAAGCGAAGTACCGGCAAGCCGCTCCACCCCGCGTGCCGTAACGGCAATCTGCCGGGCACATCTCTCATGCCGGCGAAAGCCAGCATCAAGGGTTTTAAGAATCAGGTGTTTTTCTGGACCCCGGTTCTCACCAGAGTGACGACTTTTTAAAACTTAATCCACATAATGCAAATAATACTACCGACTACAGCAAAAAAATTTCTACGCATCAAGGGCCTTGAGGTATTCCCGCCAGAGCTGCGCCCTGGTGACCCGGTGCCCGATGAAGTCCCAGGGGAAAAGCTCCTCTTTGCCGCGCTCCCGGTAGACATAAAAATCAGGATTTATGTCGCTTGTGCGAAATGCCCTGCCCCAGTCGCCGCCGCACTCAAAAGCTTTGAGCAGCAGCCTGCCCACCCTGCGGTCGCCGCGGCTTAAAAGCGTCTGCACATAGCCCCATTTGGGCAGGTCGCAACTCACCATGATCTTGCGCTCCGAGCGCAGGCTCGAGGTGATGTTTTTCAGTTTGCGCTTGAGCCCTGCCACATCCTCAAACGCAGCCCACTGAAACGGCGTCCAGGGCTTGGGCACGAAGGGGCTTATGCTCAGCTGTATGTGGTTGAGCCACTTTTCAGCCTTAGCTTCCTTGTAATAAATGTGCTTGACATGGCGCGCGAGCTCCGCAATCGCGGCGATATCCTCATCTGTTTCCGTGGGCAGGCCGATCATGAAATACAGTTTGATGCCGGACACCCGGCAGCGCGACAGCACCCTGACCGCCGCTTCAATCTGCGCGAGCGAAAGATTTTTGCCGATGGACCTGCGCAGCCGCTCCGAGCCGGCCTCGGGCGCGATGGTGAATGTCCTGTGGCCGCACTGCTGCAGCAGCCCCACGATCTCATCGGTGAGCGCGTCGGCCCGCAGCGACGAGACCGACACCTGAGCGCCTCTTTCCATAAGCGCCTGAATCAGGGCCGGAAGCTGCGGATAGTCTGAAACAGCCGCGCCCATAAGCCCCACTTTTTTCTGCACGGGCAACAGCTCTTCAATGGCCGGCAGGAGCGCTTGCGGGCTCAGCGGCCGATAGGGATGATAGACATTTCCGACAGCGCAGAACCGGCAGCGACGGGCGCAGCCGCGGCTCACTTCAACCAGCCCCATGTCGGCAAACTCAGTCTGCGGCGACAAAAAGCATGATGCTGTGGGGAACCGGTCGACATCGCTGACCTGACGGCAGGAGATGCTCGCGGGAAAGCCGGGCAGCGGCTTGCGGGAAGCCACGCAGCCATCCTCACCGTAGCGCACGGCATAGCCCGACGGGATATATATGCCGCTCACCGCCCTGTAGGCTGCACAATCGCGGCAGTTTCCGGTTGCCGCAAACTGCTTCACCGCTTCATTGCAGAATTCTGGCAGCACCTCTTCGGCTTCACCAACCACAAAGACATCAAAAAAATCAGCAAGCGGTTCCGGGTTGAGAAATGCCGTCACGCCGCCGGCCATCACCAGCGGACGGCGTTTATCGCGCTGTGACTGCAAAAGCGGGACGCGCCCCAGGCTCAGCATGGTCAGAATATTGAGATAATCATTTTCAAAGGAAAGAGAAAAGGCGATAATATGAAATGCGTCAAGCGGCGTTTCCGATTCAAACGAGCACAGCGGCTTGCCCCTGCGCTGCAGCTCGGCCAGATCTTTAGCGTCAGGCAGAAAGAAGCGCTCGCAGGTCAGCTCGGGCATGCTGCTCAGCATGCCGCAGACTGTCTGAAAACCGAGATTTGACATGCCCACATAATAGGTATTAGGGAAAGCGAGCGCGATGCGCAGAGGCCCGTTGCCCTGTTTTTTGAGCAGGGCTGTTTCTGTTTTCCGTGCAGACGGTTTCACTCGACTGGGCATGGGCAAGATATAGCACGTAAAAAAGCAGCCTGCAAGCGGGCGGGCCTGCAGGCTGCTGAAAATCATCTATACGGCAGCATCACAGGCTCTGCTGCCGGCGCACAAATGTGGGAATATCATATTCACCATCGTCGGCAAACTCGCTGATGATAGTGCCGATATTGATGACCGTGGCCGGCCGCTGCGACGGATCCTTCATGCGCTCCCGCGCCATGGCTGCCTGCACAGGGGCAGGCTTTGCAGGGGATGCGGGCTTGGGTGAAGCAGCCGCTGCACGGTCATGTATAAGCGTGGGCCGCATGTGTCCGGCAGTATTTCTCTGGCCGGCTTCGTTCAGAAAACCCGTTGCAATGACCGTAATCTGCACCTTTTCGGCCATATTGTCGTCAATGGAAGCGCCGAAAATAATATTTGCCTCTTCGTGAACCTCCTCGCGGATCACATCGGTTGCCTGGCTCAAATCGTGCAGCGTCAGGCTGCTGCTGCCCGTAATGTTGATCAGCATGCCCCGGGCGCCGCGGATTGAAATATCATCAAGCAGCGGGTTTGAAATCGCCTTGCGCGCAGCTTCTACGGCACGGTTTTCGCCGCTATGCACGCCGATGCCCATGAAGGCCATGCCCATATCGGCCATTATGGACTTCACGTCGGCAAAATCAAGGTTAACAAGCCCCGGCACATTGATGAGGTCCGAGATCGACTTGATGGCGTGCAGCAGCACCTCGTCAGCCAGTTTAAAGCCTTCAAGAAGCGTGGTGCGCTTCTCGGCGATGGTAAACAGCTTTTCATTGGGAATGACAATCAGCGAGTCGACATGCTGGCGCAGCTCGTCCAGGCCGTCGTCGGCCAGGCGGTTTCTGACCTTGCCCTCAAAACGGAACGGCTTGGTGACAACGCCGACCGTCAGCGCGCCCATGGCCTTTGCCGCCTCGGCAATGATCGGGGCCGCGCCCGTTCCCGTGCCGCCGCCCATGCCCGCCGCCACAAAAACCATGTCGGCGCCTTCAATGATTTTTTGAATGCGGTCGATATTTTCAAGGGCCGCTTTCTTGCCCACCTCGGGATTGGCCCCTGCGCCCAGACCCTTGGTCAGGCCGTCTCCGAGCTGTATCTTGTGCATGGAGCGGTTGTTTTCAAGAGCCTGGCGATCGGTATTGGCAACAATGAACTGAACGCTGTCGAGCTTTGAGGCGATCATGGTATTGACCGCATTGCAGCCTGCGCCGCCCACGCCGACGACCTTGATGCACGCGCCCTTATGTTGTTCCTGCTCAAACTGAAATGTCATGACGGGTCCTCCTGTATAGGATTAAGATTTGCATTGTTTAGAAAGCTTCGACAAACCACTGCTTCATCTTGCCGCCGATGCCCCAGCAGGAGCTGCTCAGCGAAACGGCAGCCGGGCTTTTGCCGGCTGACCGCGTGCTGCTGTGTTCACGGGCAGTAAAATACACAAGCCCAACAGCGCCGGCATAGAGGGGATGGTGCACATCACCCAGCTCGCTTACCCCCTTGGGATAGCCGACCCGCACCGGCACGCCAAACACCTGCTGCGCCACCTGGCATATGCCCGACAGCATGGCAGTGCCGCCGGTCAGCACGATGCCCGATGACAGGCAGTCCAGACAGCCAGCCTGCACAAGTTCCTTCTTTATCAGCTGAAAGGTTTCCTCCACGCGTGCATGAATAATCCGACACAGCGTTTCTTTAGAAACAGTGCGGCTGCCGTGTTCACCGATGCTGACAACTTCCATGGTGTCGTTCTGCCGCATCCTGACCAGGATTGCCGTGCCGGAATCACACTTGAGCTCTTCTGCCTCCGCAAGCGGCGTGCGAAGCCCTATGGCTATGTCGGACGTAATGTGATTGCCGCCGATGGGAAGCACTGAGCAGAAACGAATGGCCCCGCGTGAAAAAACCGCAATGTCCGTGGTGCCGCCGCCTATATCGACAAGGGCGCACCCGAGATCCTTCTCATCCTGAGTAAGAACGGCCTCGGCAGCGGCCAGATGCTGCAGGATGATGTCCTGGACTTTAAGCCCGCTGCGGTTCAGGCACCGCACCACATTCTGCGCAGTTGCCACTGTTCCGGTTATGATATACACCCGCGATTCGAGCCGCACGCCCGACATGCCCAGGGGCTTTTTGATGCCAGCCTGGTTGTCGACCACGAACTCCTGGGGCACGATCTGCACCACTTCCCGGTCGGTGGGAATCACGACGGCTTTTGCCGCATCAAGCACGGCCGCAAGATCACTGCGCCGCACTTCCCTGCTGCTCAGCGGCACGACGCCGCTGTTGGCCATCCCCCTGATATGGCTGCCCGAGATGCCCACGACAGCAGCAGAGATGTCGCTGCGTGCCATGTGCTGAGCCTGCTTCATGGCCCGCTTGATAGAGTCCACGGTGCTGTCCATGTTGATAATGGATCCTTTTTTGACACCATAGGAGGGCTGCGAGTTGAACCCGGTAATATGCACCTCGTCGCCGGTCACTTCCCCGACGACCGCACTTATCTTGCATGTGCCGATATCAATGCCTGCAATAATTTTTTTTCTTGCCATACCCCGTCATCCTCTCTTCAAGAAAACGTTTGTTCCAGGCTCGTGTCAGCCCATTTTTTTGCTGTTTTTGCCCTGAATTTTTTCAGCCTCAGGCGCCAGCGTAACAGTTGCCTGTTTGACTGTACCGAGATGAATGCTGCGGGCGCTCAAGCCTTTCAAAGCCAGATCGCCCTGAATGAATGCAAGAAGCCTCAGCTTTTCTTCAAAGCCGTAAAGCCCCATAAATACCTGCGTGCCGGTGGCAGTGTCGTCAATGGTCAGGCCGACTGCCGGGTCAATGACGATACGGGTGGCGGTGCCGGGCCTGAGCATGCCGCGACTTTGGAGCCCATCCAAAAGAGCAAGCGCCGCGTCAACAAGCTGCGCAGCTGCCTGGCCATTTGCCAGCACATACTCCCGGGACAGACCCGTAATGAGGGGCAGGGTGTCAACAGCCTCGGACGAGCATAAAAAAACCTCCCCATGGCTGTCCACAAGGCAGGTGTCATCCAGCTGCAGCACGGCCGCAGCATGGCGCTCTTCAACCTGTATCTCGATGGTATCGGGCAGTATGCGCTTCACGACTGCCCGGTAAATCCAGGGGTCGGCCTCAAGCAGGCGGGTCGTTCTGGCAACGTCGGCAAAAAGAATATTGCGCCCTGGAGCGATGCCGGCGCGGGCGGCAATCCTGTCGCAGTCAATCAGGTTGCAGCCGCTTGTGCGTATGGTGCGGATTGCCAGAAAATCAGCGGTCACCAGATAGAAGCATGCGCCCCCCGCCAGCAGCATGGGCAGCAGCACGGGCAGCAGCAATCGCAGCAACAGTACGCCGCTGACAATAAACTTTCCGGCACGCTGCTCCCGGCGGGTGCGCTGCTGCAGCGTGTCTGCAGAGGTCTTTTTTTTCTCAGATTTAAAAAAGCTCATGACTATGCTCCTTTCCTGCCTGGAACGTATCTCACCGGGGGTTTGGCCCGAGCGCATGTCAGGCTGCGCGGACAGCACCTGATCAAACCGCAGCGGTTTTCACCAGTGCGCGCGCTGCCTGAAAAAGCGCTGCCAAACTCCTTGTGCGACAGCATCTTAACGGGATGCCCGCTTGTGCAGCCTGGCGCCCCACAAAATTTGCTCGACAAGACTTTCAAAGTCGATGCCTGCATGGCCTGCGGCCTTGGGCAGCAGGCTCGTCTCGGTCATGCCGGGTATGGTGTTGATTTCAAGAATACAGGGCCTGCCGTCAGCGGCCAGGATAAAATCGACACGCGCAGCGCCGCTGCAGCCAAGCACGCTGTAGGTCTCTACGGCAAGCTTTTGTATCTGCAGGGTAAGCGCCGCGCCAATCTCCGGAGCGACAACATACCGGGTTGTTCCCTGGCTGTGGTACTTGGCCTCGAAATCATAGAAACCGTCCTTGGCAACAATCTCCACCAGAGGCAGCGGATGGCCGTTCAGCACCGCCGCTGTCAGTTCACGTCCTTTGACAAATTCTTCTATCAGCAGCCGGCTGTCATACTGCGCTGCCCGACTGACCGCCTCGGCAATACGGGCCGTATGGGTGACAATGCTGATGCCTATGGTTGAGCCCTCTTCAGGAGGTTTTACGACAAAAGGGACCGGCATAGTGATGGATCTGACAGCACCGTCCACATCGGCATCGGCTGCAGACACAACCTGAAAGGCCGGCGTCGGCAGACCATGGTAGGCCAGCATCTTTTTGGTAATCACCTTGTTGATGGAAACGGCGCTTGCGAGCACGCCCGACCCGGTATAGGCAATGCCCAGAAGCTCCAGAAGCCCCTGCACAATGCCGTCCTCGCCGAAAGCGCCATGCAGCGCGATAAAGGCTATGTCAATAGTATTGGTTTTCAAATTTTCGGCTATAGTTCTGTCGGCATCAAGGCCCATGGCATCATAGCCTCGCCGCTGCAGAGCGCCCAGTATGGCGTTGCCGGTCTTGAGCGAAATGTCGCGCTCCGATGACATCCCGCCCATCAGAACAGCGATCCGCTTTTCATGAAACTGTTTTCTCAATTCATCCGCACTGGCTGACTTCATTTTTTTTCAATCCGCAGTATCTTTATAACTCTGTAGTGTGTTTCTTTTTCAATCCAAAATCAGAAATCCAAAATCCAAAATTGACTCACTTTCCGCTTCCCATGAAACTGTTTTCTCAATTCATCCGCACTGGCTGACTTCATTTTTCTCAATCCGCAGTATCTTTATAACTCTGTAGTGTGTTTCTTTTTCAATCCAAAATCAGAAATCCAAAATCCAAAATTGATTCACTTTCCGCTTCCCATCGTTTTCATGACAGCCGCGCCCGACTTCCATACATCGCCCGCCCCGAGCGTAAGCAGCACATCGCCCTGCTGCAGGAAACCCGCAAGAAACGACTCGGCGCTTTTGAAATCCGGAATGTAGTTCACATCCTTATGGCCGTATTCCTTCAGGCTTTCGCAGAACTTCAGCGATGTGACATCAGGCAGGGGCGCCTCCCCTGCAGGATAGATATCTACAACAACAAGCACATCGGCATCGTAGAACGCCGTCATGAATTCGCTGAAAAGATGATAGGTGCGCGAATAGCGGTGCGGCTGAAACAGCACCACGATGCGGCCCGGCGCGATCTGCCGAACCGCCTTGAGCGTCATCTTGATCTCGGTAGGATGATGCCCGTAATCGTCGATCCAGGTAATGCCGTTCTGTTTGCCGCGCAGCTGTATGCGGCGTTGTATGCCCTTGAAATCGGCAAGCCCCTTCCTGATCACCCTGAACTCAAGGCCAAGCTCAAGCCCCACGCCGATGGCGGCAAGAGAGTTGCAGACATTATGCATGCCGGGAATCCCGAGCTTTACCGTTCCGAGCTTCTTTTCATGCCGGTAGACCCCGTAGGTGGTCGTGTGCCCTTCGAGCCGGATATCGCGCGCCTGCAAATCGGCCTGCGTGGCCCGTCCATAGGTCATCACGCGCTTTTTAATGCGGGGAATGATGCTTTGAATATTCTCGTCATCCAGGCATATGATAGTGACGCCGTAGAAGGGCACCTTGTTGAGAAATGTCACGAATGCATCTTTGATGGCATCGATATCAGCGTAAAAATCCATGTGCTCACGGTCGATATTGGTGACCACGGCAATGGTCGGCGGGAGGTTGAGAAAGGAGCCGTCGCTTTCGTCGGCCTCGGCCACAAGAAATTCCCCGGATCCGAGTACTGCATTGGTATTTGTTTTGATCAGCCTGCCTCCCACGACAACCGTCGGATTGACGCCGCCATGCTCCAGCACCGCCGCCACCAGTGACGTGGTGGTGGTTTTTCCGTGCGCCCCTGCCACGGCTATGCCGTACTTCAGGCGCATGAGCTCGCCGAGCATCTCGGCACGGGGAATAACCGGAATGCCCCGCTCCTGCGCGCATTCGACCTCGGGATTGCCTTTTTTGATGGCCGATGAAATTACCACGACATCGGCGTCGGTCAGATGCTTTTTTTCGTGGCCGTAGCAGATACGCGCGCCGCAGGCTGCCAGCCGCTCCGTACTATCGGACCTGCGGGCATCCGATCCGCTCACCCGGTACCCCAGGTTCAGGAGCAGCTCGGCTATGCCGCTCATGCCGATGCCGCCGATGCCGACAAAATGGATATGCTGATTCTTTTTATACATAGTCAGCCTTTCCCGTGCAGCTGCTTGTGGCTGCGTCCGTAATAAATAACACCGGTTCTGACAAAAACGGCCTCCATGCAGATGATGCATTGCGTGAGAGCGGGACGCTTGCGCAGCTGATAGCGCAGCGTCATGATTCTGTTGAGAATAATATGATTGAGGCTGTTGCGGGTCTTAATGATATCCATGTCACCCTCCCTTGGCCGCTGCCAGACGGCAGCATTCTTCAACAACGAGCCCTGCCGCATCAGGCTGCGCAAGCCGGCGCGCCTGCACGGCCATGGCGGCGAGCTTTTCGCGGTCGGCATGCAGCCCCATGAGCGCCTGCGCCAGCGACCGGCCGCTCAGCTCGCTCGCAAGAAGTAACAGCGCTGCGCCTTGAGCGACAAAAGCGCTCGCATTGTGTTCCTGATGATTGTGCGCAGCATGCGGATAGGGGATCAGAATCGAGGGCTTGCCGCACAGCGCAAGCTCGGCAAGCGTCGAGGCGCCGGCCCGCGACACAACGACATGGGCCTGTGCATAGGACCCATACATATCATCAATAAATGGCGACACCGCAGCCTCAAATCCCCGATCGGCATATCCCTGCGCAGCTACTGCCGCATCCCTGGCCCCTGTCTGATGAATGAAGCGAATGCTTCCCTTGACGCTCTCGAGATCGGCAAGGCCCTCCAGCATGGCTTCATTAATGGCATGGGCGCCCTGGCTGCCGCCGCAGATAAATACACACAGGCGCCGGTCATCGGGCTCTGAGGCCGCCCCCGCATGGGTCATGCGAACGGGCATCCCTGAAAACACGGTCCTGCCGGCATTGAAAAACTGCCTGCTTTCCTCATAGGAAATAAAGACCCTGTCGGCAAGTGTGCCAAGCATGCGGTTTGACAGGCCTGGGACGCTGTTCTGCTCATGGATCACGGCAGGTATGCCCAGGGCCTTTGCCGCGGCAATGCCGGGAAACGAGATATAGCCCCCAAGGCCAACCACCAGATCGGCCCTATGCCGGCGCAGGCAGGCTGCGGCGCGCAGAAAGGCCCGTGGCACCGACAGCAGCGACCCAAGCTTCTGCAGTATTCCTTTACCTGTAAATCCGCTCACCGGCACGGTTGCAAGCGCAAACCCAAGCCCCGGAAGAACGCGCGACTCGATCCCGGCGAGCGTGCCCAGAAAAAGTATGCGTGCAGCGGGGTCCCGGCGCACAAACTCCTGCGCAATCGCCACCCCCGGAAAGAGATGGCCGCCAGTGCCTCCGCCTGCGATCACGATATTCATGCCTTCCCCATAAAATGGCACTGCACTGATATGCTCAGCAGTATGCCCATGCAGCTCATATCCACCAGCAGCGCCGTACCGCCATAGCTGATGAACGGCAGGGGCATGCCCTTGGTGGGCAGCAGGCCCATTACCACGCCCATATTGATGACGGTCTGCAGGCCTATGAGCACGATAATGCCAAGGGCCAGGTATGTGCCGAAAAGATCATAGGAGTTCATGGCGATCTTGATGCCGCATGCCATGATTGTTACAAAAAGCCCGATAACAAAAATAACGCCGATAAACCCCATTTCCTCCCCGATCACGGCAAGAATGAAATCCGTATGCGGCTCGGGCAGATACAGCAGCTTCTGCGTTCCCCTGCCGATGCCGGTGCCTAAAAACCCTCCGGAGCCGAATGCCAGAAAAGACTGCACGATCTGGAACCCGGCGCCCGTCGGGTCCTTCCACGGATTCAAAAACGTCACCAGCCGCTCCATGCGGTAGCCCTTGGCAGCTATCAGCAGCCCGGCTGCGATCAATCCGACAGCCCCCAGCCCAAGCACGAAGCGTTTTCTGATCCCGGCGGCAAAGAGCATAATAAACAGCATTGCCACGATCATCATGCAGGTGCCGAAATCGGGCTGCATGACAATCAGCAGGCACAGGGGCACAACAAGCAGCAGATGAGGAAGAACGCCTATGGAAAACTCCTTGATGCGTTCGTTCTCTTTTTTGGCAAGACAGTAGGCAAGCAGGATAACGACCGACAGTTTTGCCAGTTCCGCGGGCTGAAACGACAGGGGCCCGAGATGCAGCCACCGGACCGCCCCGCCAATCCTGACGCCAATGCCGGGGATGAGAACCAGAACCAGCAGCCCGATCGACACGGCCCACAGCGGATAGGCGCAGCGCTTGAAAAAGCTGTACGGCACGCGCATCATGACGAGCATGCAGCCGATGCCGCACAGGCCGAACAGCGCCTGTTTTTTAAGAAAGTACATCCCGTCGTGAAACCGCTCTGCGGCGTAAATGGAGCTTGCGCTGTATATCATCATGATACCCAGGCCAACCAGAATGACCGGAACAAAAAGAATAATGCTCTGCGTCAGGCTCCTGTTGTACATATGGCGCTCACCCCTTCAGCTTTTTGACACTGTCCACAAAACACTGGCCCCGGTGGGCATAGCTTTTAAACATGTCGAAACTTGCGCAGGCCGGTGAAAAAAGCACCGTGTCGCCCGGGCATGCGCGGGCGAAGGCTTCGGCAACGGCTTTCTCAAGCGAATCGGCAATGACGGTTGGCAGGCTGTGCCCGAGCTCTGCTGCTATCCGCTCTCTGGCCTCGCCAAGCACCACCAGGGCCTTGCCTTTGCTGGCAAGCAGTGCTTCCAAAGGACGATAGCTGCCGCCCTTGTCCTTGCCGCCGGCAATCAGGATGATGGGGCCCTCAAGGCTCTCAAGCGATTTGACGACAGCGCCCACATTGGTGCCCTTGGAGTCGTTGAAAAACCTGACGCCCTGAATCTCACCAACAAATTCCATGCGGTGGGGCAGGCCCGCAAAAGAAAGCAGGGTATCCCGGATCACGTCTGCGGAAAGGCCGCACAGAAACCCGACAGAGCCTGCTGCCAGCATATTCTCGATATTGTGCGCGCCCTGCAGAAGAGCGCCTGCGGCATCAACGGTCAGGCAGTCCCGGTCCTGGCGTGCAAAGTTAAAAAGGCCGTCATGCCAGGCTCCGTTTTCACACGGGCCCCTGGTGCTGAAATAAAAAACTTCGGCCCCGATGGACGGCGCCAGCGCACGCACCGCAGGGTCGTCGGCGCTTATCACGGCTATATCCGGGCTGCGCTGGTTCATAAAAATGCGGGCCTTTGCCGCGCAGTACTCCGCAAATGATGCATGGCGGTCAAGATGATCATCGGTCACATTCAAAAGCACGCTGATGAAGGGCCTGAAATACCTTGTGGCCTCAAGCTGGAAACTGCTTATTTCAGCCACGATATAGTCAAACGGTTCCTCCTGCATGCAGCAGTCAATAAGCGGGGTGCCGATATTGCCGCCCACAAAAACATGCCTGCCTGCGGCCTGCAGCAGCGCGCCGATGAGCGCGGTTGTCGTGGTCTTGCCGTTGGTGCCGGTGACCGCGATGAGCGGGGCCCGCAAAAAGCGCCCGGCAAGCTCGATTTCGCTTATCACCTCGATGCCGCGGGCCTGCGCCTCGATCACGGGCCTGATCATAATGGAAACCCCCGGGCTTATGACGACAAGGTCATGGCTCACAAACGTCGAAACGCTGTGGCCGCCCGCCTCTACTGCCATGCCCTTATCAAGCAGATCCTGCGGCACATCCGGCTTTTTCTGCATGTCGTTGAGCGTCACGCGGGCGCCCTTGCCAAGACAGAAACGGGCTGCTGAAACACCCGTCCTGCCGGAGCCGACAACAAGAATTTTTTTACCCGCAAGATCCATGGCTACCTTAGCTTCAGCGTGCTGATCGCCAGCAGGGCAAATATGACCCCGACGATCCAGAAGCGCACGACCACTTTTGACTCGGCCCATCCCAGCAGCTCAAAATGATGATGAATGGGCGCCATTTTAAAAATCCGCTTCCTGCGCACTTTAAAGGATCCCACCTGGAGAATGACCGACAGCGCCTCCACCACAAATACGCCGCCGACCACGGCAAGCAGCACTTCATGCTTGGTGATGATGGCCACCGTGCCAAGAGAGCCCCCCAGGGCAAGGGATCCGACATCACCCATGAATATCTGCGCCGGATGACTGTTGTACCAGAGAAAGCCCATGCTGGCCCCGACCATGGCCCCGCAGAAAATCGTCAGCTCCCCTGCGCCCCTGACACAGGTGATCTTGAGATACTCGGCAATGCCGGCATGCCCGGTTATGTAGGAAAAAATCATATAGGTTACCGAGACGATAAGCACGAGCCCGATGGCAAGCCCGTCAAGGCCGTCGCTGAGATTAACGGCATTTGAAGACCCCACCAGCACAAAAATAATAAACGGCCCGTAGAGAAGCCCCAGATCCGGCAGCACCCGTTTGAAAAACGGCAGGCTCAGATGCGTGTCAACGCCCGGTTGCATGCACAGGTACACCGCGACGGCAGCGGCTACCAGAAGTTGCAGGCCCGACTTCTGGCGTGCGGTGATGCCCTTGGACGTGCCGCCTGCTATCTTGCGCCAGTCATCCAGAAAACCGATGCCCCCCATGCCGCCAAGCGTCAGGAGCACCACCCAGATATACTGGTTTGCAAGATCAGCCCACAAAAGTGTCGACAGGATGATGGCAGACAGCACAAGAATACCGCCGCCCGTCGGCGTTCCGCCCTTCTTGAGATGGGATGACGGGCCGTCCTGGCGCACGACCTGCCCGAACCTGCGCTCCTGCAGTGTCCGGATAAGCCACGGCCCCACCACCAGCGTGATTAAAAGAGCGGTCATGGCCGCATAAATAGTCCGGAATGTAATGTAGCGGAAAACGTTAAAAAACGTCACCACCTCATGCAGCGGATACAGCAAATGATACAGCATTGCACGGTTCCCTTATTGTAGTGATGCCCGCGCGGGCGCGCCCTGCTCCACGTAGGCAAGAATGCTCTCCATCTTCATCCGTCGTGAACCCTTGAGCAGTATGACGTCATCCGGGGCAATCGTTTCTGTGAGCCGGCCGGCAAGGGACTCAAGCGTGTCAAAAACATACAGCGCGCCTGGGCTCATGCCCGCCCCTGCTGCTCCGTCACGAACGCTCCCGGCAAAATCTCCCGTAATAAACAGATAATCTATATGCAGGCTCGCAGCAGCCTTGCCGACCTCGCGGTGAAAAGCCGCTGCGCCGTCGCCAAGCTCCAGCATGTCGCCGAGCACGGCGATGGTGCGCCGCTTCGGGGCAAAGCCCGCAAGCGCTGCAAGCGCTGCCTGTGTCGAAACGGGGTTGGCATTGTAGGCGTCATTTATCCATGTGCAGCCCGCCAGCCGCACGGTTTCCATTCTTCCGGGCACGCCCCTGAATGCTTCAAGGCCTGCCTGAATATCCTCAAGGCCGATGCCAAGGCCCGTGGCTATGCAGGCCGCGGCAAGGGCATTTATCACAAACTGCCCGCCCGGCACATGGATCCGCACCGGCACTGACCGGTCCATGATATGAAGGTCGAACTGCGTGCCGAAGCAGTCCGCATCCCTGATTCGTGCGGCATGAACCTGACCGCTGCAGCTGCCGTACAGCAGCTGCCGGGCCCGCGTCGCTGTGCCCATGGCTGCCACGCGCGCATCATCGGTGTTGACGATTGCCAGGTCCTGCGGCCCGAGATACGCAAAAAGCTCTCCCTTTGCAGCTGCAACCCGTTCAAGGGTTTGCAGCTGCGCGAGATGCGCAGGCCCCACATTGGTGATAATGCCCATATCGGGATCGCAAATTTGGGAAAGTCGTGCTATCTCGCCGGGCTCGCTCATGCCAAGCTCGAGCACCGCAGCCTGGTGCCTCCGGTCAAGCTGAAACAGCGACAGCGGAAGCCCGATGAGATTATTGAAGTTGCCGGGATTTTTGAGCGTCGAAAATGTCCGCTCGATAATCAGGGCTGCCATCTCTTTGGTGCTTGTCTTGCCATTGCTGCCGGTAATGGCAACGACCTTCACATCAAAAAGGCTGCGCCAGTAGGCTGCAAGATCTCCAAGCGCCTGCAGCGGCTCATCAACTTCAATCAGCGCTGCACCATGAGGGGCTGCTGCAAGCCCGGCGCATGCTGCATGCCCTTTTCTGACAAAGCAGGCGGCGCCTGCAGCACGGGCTCCGGCAATATAGTCATGCCCGTCGGCACGGCTGCCCACCAGGGGCACAAAAAGGCTGCCCGGGCCTGCCGTGCGCGAGTCGATGGTCACCTCGGTGACCGGACGCTCGGCTCTTCCCTGAAGGAGCCTGCCCCGTGTTGCCGCACATATCTGCTGGAGTGTCAGTTCCATATCTTCTCTACCGTGCTTCTCATGCTCGAGCGCCGAGTATACGGCGCGCTTCCTCGCGGTCGTCAAAATGCAGCTTTGTGCTGCCGATCTGCTGATAGTCCTCATGGCCCTTGCCGGCAATAAGCACCACATCACCGGCACGGGCAATGCTGAGAGCTTTTTCAATTGCCGTGCGCCGGTCGGGGATGACGCAGTAGCCCCTGTCATGGGGCAGCTCAGCGTCACAGCGTGCAAGCCCCAGGGCTGCAATGCCCTGCTCGATCTGGCTGATGATGGCGCCGGGCTCTTCGCTGCGCGGGTTATCGGATGTGAGGATTACAAGCCGGCTCAGACGTGCGGCCACGCTGCCCATGACCGGCCTTTTCTCCCGGTCGCGATCCCCGCCGCAGCCGAAAACGGTAATGATGCGCCCTGCCCCGGCGGCCTGGAGCGTCTGCAGCACGTTTTCAAGCGCGTCGCCCGTATGAGCATAATCGACAAAAACCTGCAGGCCCCGGCTGTTCCGGATCCGCTCCATCCTGCCGGGTGCGCCGGCCATGGCGGCAATGCCTGCGGCTATTGCCCCGGCAGGTATTCCCATCGCCGAGGCCATTGCTACCGCGCCAAGTATATTGGCAAGGTTATACCGGCCGATAAGGGCAGAGGAGACTTCCAGGCTGCCTGCCGGTGTTGCGATTTCGGCGGTAATGCCCTCAAGCGTGACCGTGCTTGCAGTGGCGTGCACATCACCCTGCGAAAGCCCGAAGGTCAAAGCCCTGCAGGGCGTAAGTTTGAGAAGCTCAGCCCCGCGTGGATCATCGATATTGATGACGGCCGTTTTATGCTGCTTGCAGGATGCGGGCAAAAGCTCTGTAAAGAGCTTCTTCTTGCTGCAAAAATAGTCCTCCATGGTCAGGTGATAATCAAGATGCTCGGGCGTGAGGTTGGTGAACAGCGCCGCATCGAAATGGCACTGCCCCACGCGCCCCTGTTGCAGCCCGTGTGAGGACACCTCCATAACCGCGGCGTCGACGCCGGCAGCCGCCATCTGAGCGAAAATCCGCTGCAGCTCAAGCTGGTCGGGCGTGGTGCGCTCTGCGGCAATAGTGGTTGAGCCCCAGCGGTAGGCAACCGTGCTCACAAGCCCCGTGGTCCGGCCTGCAGCCCTGAAAACAGCTTCGAGCAGATATGCCGACGTGGTCTTGCCATTGGTGCCCGTAATACCGGCCAGCTGCATCCTGCGCGTGGGCTCGCCGTAAAACCGCGCGGCAAGGCGCCCAAGTGCGATGCGAGCATCGGGCACGAGGATATTGAGAATGCCGGGCCGCTCATAGGGCTTTTCCGTCACACATACCCGTGCGCCCGAGCTGCAGGCCTCATCAAGCCAGGCAGAGCCGTCGGTTTTCGTTCCCGGTAAAGCGACAAAAAGGCTTTCAGAGAAAGCCTTTCCGGAATGCGTTACGATGGCGGCTATATCGGTGTCCCGATCACCGCTGCACTGAAATTGATCTAGAGCTGTAATTAGTTCTTTAAGCTTCATCAAGCTTTGCCAGTTTGATAGGTTCTGTTTGAATCTCCTTGAGTATCCCCGGTTCCTGCGCCGGCATTGGTTCAGGCGGCACATGAAGGTAATTAAGCATGGCATCTGACATGCGGCTGAATGCCGGGGCAGCGATTTCGCCGCCGTATTTCATGCGCTGCGGCTCATCAATGAGCACGATGATGGTGAGCCGTGGATTATCAGCCGGCACGAATCCGGCAAATGATGCAATAACTTTTGAATGGGAATAGGCGCCCTGCTCGATTTTCTGAGATGTTCCGGTCTTGCCCGCAACGGTATAGCCCTCGACCGCCGCCCTGGTGCCTGTGCCGCCGGGTTCAACAACCTGCTTGAGCATTGTGCGCATGACGCCGGCCGTCTGCTCGGAAATGACCCGGTGGCGCATAACAGGACCGCTCTGCCTGACAACAGCGCCGGTAGCATCAACAATTCTCCTGACTATCTGGGGCTGCATGAGCATGCCGCCGTTTGCTATGGCGCAGTAAGCAGTCACCATCTGCAGGGGCGTTACGGTAATGCTCTGCCCGAACGAAATGGCGCTCTGCGTATGCTCGGAACAGTTTTTGAGCGGCGGCATGAACCCGCTCTGCTCCGCGGGCAGGCTGATGCCGGTTTCAGCCGTAAAGCCGAACCTGCGTATATAACTGTACATCTGCTCTTTTCCGAGCTGTCTGCCGATCTTGCTTGCGCCGATATTGCTTGAGTGCTTGATGATATTGGCCACGTCTAGCCAGCCGTATGAACCGTGGTCGTGTATGATGCGGCTTGCGACGCGATAGGCGCCGTTCTCGCAGAAAAACATGTCCGATGGCTTGATGATGCCCTCTTCCAGCGCCGATGCGACAAGAAATGTTTTGAATGTCGATCCCGGCTCATAAATATCCGACACAGCCCGGTTGCGCCACGATTCGCGGGCCGATTCCGCATATTGATTGGGATTGAACTGCGGGTAGACAGCCGATGCCAGCACCTCGCCCGTCCAGGGATCCATGACGATTGCGGTTCCGCCTTTGGCCTGCGACAGCGACACGGCGGCCTGCAGCTCTTTTTCGGCGATATACTGTATATTTTTGTCAATAGACAGAACCAGGTCATTGCCCTGCCGGCTCTGATCCGATGGCTGGAGGCCCTCAACAAAAACATTCCTGCCCTTTGCATCGCGGTCGGCAAAAAGCTTATGGGATTTCCCTTTTATAATGCTGTCATACTGACGCTCGATTCCCTCCAGGCCCTGAGAGTCAACCCCCACAAACCCGAGCACCTGTGCCGCAAGCTCCTTCTGCGGATAGAACCGCTGGCTTTCCTTGAGAAATCCGACGCCTTCAATCTTCAGCGCTCTGATCTGCTCTGCCTGTGCCGGCGTCACCTTACGCTGCAGCCAGACAAACGGTTTGGTGCTTGCTAAATCACGATAGACGGCATGCAGCGGCAGCTCCAGAATCGGCGCAAGCAGCCTGGCCGCAGCCTTCGGGTCGCGAATAACGCCCGGCCGGGCGTACAGCGACTCGACATCAAGGCTGGCTGCCAGTTCCGCGCCATTTCTATCATACACGGTTCCGCGGTACGGCATGAGCTCCACGCTGGTCATATACTGGCTCTGGATAAGCCCGGTAAGCTCTCCTGACCTCAGCACCTGGAGAAAGTAGGCCCGCAGGGCTGCTACGGCAAACAGCACCATGAAGCCAACGGCAATAAAGCGTATATTTTTGGCAAGCTCGTTTCGTGATTTCATTTTTACCATGGCACGATCACCACCTGTGTTTTTCTGGGCACGATCATGCCCAGCTGGTTTACCGCAATCGCCTCCAGGCGCGACGACGACTTGAGCGCCGCCCGCTCGACTTTCAATTTTTTGTTCTCCTGCACGAGCTCCTCATGCACTTTATGATCGTCCGATATCAGATACCCGATTTCCAGCGTATAAATACGCACCCAGAGAAATATGAAAAAAGCAGCCATAATCAAAGCGCTCATGCAGATCATGCATGCCAGATCCTTTCGGGAAACATCGGTGTCCCGCCGCACATGCTGCCGGGCAAGAACATTGGTGTGAATGAATTTTTCAGCCGATGCCTTAAAATTCTGCATACTCAGCCCAGCCTCTCCCCGACACGAAGCCGTGCGCTGCGTGAGCTCGGATTCCGGTTTACTTCTGCATCCGCGGCATAGACGGGCCTGCGGGTAATAATTTTAAGGCGCCGGGTGCCGCCGCACACGCACAGAGGCAGGCCCACCGGACAGGTGCAGCCTTTTTCCCAGTCGCGGAATCTGTTTTTGACGATGCGGTCTTCAAGGGAATGAAACGAAATGGCAAGCAGGCGCCCGCCGGACGCAAGCAGCTCCATGGCCTGGTCAAGCCCTTCCTGAATCGCCGCGAGCTCATCATTGACCGCGATACGAAGCGCCTGAAAGGTCCGGGTTGCCGGATGCAGTCTGTCGGGGTGAAATTTTGCCGGAATAGCCCGGGAAACAGTGTCGGCAAGCCCGGTCGTAGACAGCAGGGGATTGCGCGCCACAGCATCTTTAACAGCGCTGGCGATCCGCCGGGCGAAACGCTCCTCGCCATAGACGCGGATACTGTCTTCAAGTTCCTGTGCAGACAGCCGCTTTACCAGATCCAGTGCCGTCTGCGGCGTGCTTCTGTCCATTCTCATATCCAGTGCCCCATCGTTTGAAAAACCGAACCCCCGTTGCGGGTCCTTCAGCTGCGGCGTTGAAACGCCGAAATCAAACACGATGCCACCGATTGCCGCAATGCCTTCCTGCGAAAGAAGCCGGGTGAGATGCCTGAAATTCCCGTGCAGGAATGTTACTTTATTTTTAAAGGGCTCAAGGGCTACACGCGCCCGCTCAAGCGCCTCCTGATCGCAGTCAATGCCTATCAGGCGCCCTATGCCGCCGTAGCGCTCAAGAAGTCCCAGGCTGTGGCCGCCGCTGCCCAGTGTGGCATCCACGAACACAGCACCGTCACGGCAGCAGGCATACTCCAGTATTTCCTCATAAAGAACAGGGATGTGCCGCTCAGCCATCGCCCTTACAGGCCCACTTCCTGCCTGAAGGCGCGAATTTCAGCTGTTTCGGGACTGTCCATAATCTGCTGCATATTGCCGTAGAACCGCTCGGAATTCCAGATTTCAAAGTGATCGTCCATGCCGACCAGCACTACGTTTTTTTCAAGATTGGTCTTTGTTTTCAGGGTGTAGGGCACAAGAATCCGCCCCTGTTTGTCAAGGGGGCAGTCATTGGCAGAGCCGAGTATCAATCTTTTGAGATCGCGGTCAAAAATGGTTACTTCAGGACGGTTGCGGATTTTGGAGGCTTTTTCCATCCACTCGGCAGTGGGATATGCAACAAGGCATTTATCCAGACTGATCGTCAGGATAAGCAGGCTTTCCTCCCTCTTGTACAGCGCCTCACGAAACTTGACCGGTAGCATGATGCGCCCCTTGTCATCAATGGCCAGTTCATTTGTTCCACGAAACATAGTCCATCCCCCACTTAATTTGGGAAAAACTTATACAGTAGAACCAGAATCTCTCACTATTTACCACCCTGTTTCAAAATATAGACTCTACACCCTCCTGTTGTCAAGAGTAAAAATGGAGGAAAAATGAAGTTTTTTCAATTGCTTCAATGCAAGTCAGACCATAAAACCACAAAATAGAGACATTTCCCGTCAAACAGTTACAACATATTGTGGTTATTAGATTAATAAACCATACTGAAAAAAATTAAAAAATTTTTTCTTTTTTTTGTTTATTTACACAGGTAACCTCCTTTTTAGAATCAGCCCCCTGAAAAAACTTCTAAATTTCCGTCACTATGAGTTGTTTTTGCTCGATTTTGATGGTCCCGTAAAAAGTCCCGGCGCCTTGCGAGGAGTCCTTCGGCGCTGCTCAGGATAAACTCCGCGACATGGCAATCTTTGCTGTTCGTTAGTCGTTGATCGTTGGTTGTTGGTTGTTGGTTGTTGATTGTTGGTTGTTGATTGTTGGTCGTTGGTCGTTGATCATTGATCGTTGGTTGTTGGTTGTTGATTGTTGGTCGTTGATCGTTGGTCGTTGATTGTTGGTTGTTGATCGTTGGTTGTTAACGAAAAACTATGCACTATAAACGATCAACAACCTTAAACCCTGCCCTCTGACTTCCGACTTCCGACTTCCGACCTCCGATCCCTTCCGCACCACCCGCTGCGCTCGAGACACAGAGAACGCAGAGAGTGAAAGTGCAGGCTGTTTGCTTTTCGCCCTCTCAGCGAAAAACAAATCACAACTCCGCTCTGTGCCCTCTGCGGCTCTGCGGTAAACCATCCTGACTTCTGACTTCCGACCTCCGACCTCCGATCCCTTCCGCACCACCCGCCGCCGCGGGCAACTTTTACAGGACCATCAATTCTGACAGATAAAGGCCTTGCAACATTTTCAGTGAAGTTATAATCTTGAAGTCGGGTATTTCTATAAAGCATTCAGGATCAAACAAAGGATATGCATTCGACATCTAAAATCACTGCAATCGTGCTGCTCATAGCCTCTGTCTGGTCTGCAGTGCCTGAGGATACAGGCCGCGCCCAGCAGCAGTCATTCACCATACAGGTCATGTCGGGAACCGTTAAGGAGGAAGCAACGCGGTTTGCCGAAGAACTGATGAACAGGGGATTTGCTGCCTCTGTTGCGGAGCTTGTGGATAAAGAAAAGCCTGTATACAAGGTCCGGGTAGGCAGTTTTACAAACCGGGAATCAGCAGCCCGGGTGTATGAATCGCTGCGCATGAAGGGCATTGAAGGCTGGATAGTGCCGGTGCTTGAACAGGATGGGCCGCAGGCGCAGGCTGCTGAAAAAACCGGGCCTGCACCAGCGCAGTCACCTGAGCCGGCAGCAGCGCAGCAGCCGAATACTGAAAATGCATCCTCTGAAAAGCCTTTCGAGCTGATCATAAACCCTGCTTCCACATTTCCAGAAGACAACAAAACCGCACCATCCGTGAAAACGGAGCCAGCGCCGGAGCAGTCTCATAAGCCGGCAGCAGCGCAGCAGCCCGATACTGAACATGAAGCCTCTGAAAAGCCTTTCGAGCTTATCATAAACCCTGTTCCAACATTTGCAGGAGAAGAAAAGCAAGCCGCACCCTCCCCGAAAACGGAGCCTGCACCGATCTGCCAGCCCGCAAAAACATATAAATATTTCAACCCCGTGGATAAGACCATCCATATCACCAATAGCATTGAAAAAGTCCCGGTGCAGTACCGCAGGCAGATATGGGAAATCGCCATATTCCCCGTTTATTTTAAAAGCGTCGACCTGCGGGACATGAGCATGAAGACGGACATTGAAGGCGCAACCACGGATGTGCTTCTTGAAGGCATCACCCGCCCTGAACGCGCGCCGCAGATCGAGGCAGTCCGTGATTTTGAAGCGGCACTGCAGGCAATCCCGCTGCGCATCAAATACTATCCGGTGCGCACCGATCCGGACGGCACGCTGCATGGAGCCCTGTTCTTCAAAGACGGCTCCTCTGTTGAACTGGCTATGATACGGCGCGGGCTTGCCGCATGCGCGGGCGACAACCTTCCGTGGTTTCAGCACAAGGCCTGTTCTGATGCCAGCGGGCAGGCATATGGGCAGCCGCCCCCATCTGCAGAACCAAAAAAGTAAGATGCTCTCTCCAGGAGGGAGGGGTTCAGGGATCAGGGGTCTGTTAGTTGATCGTTGATCGTTGGTTGTTGGTTGTTGGTTGTTGGTCGTTGATCGTTGCTTGTTGGTCGTTGGTTGTTGGTCGCTGATCGTTAACGAAAAACTACGAACGATAAACGATCAACAATCTTAAACCCTGACCCCTGACCTCCGACTTCCGACTTCCGACCCCTGCTCTGCTGCTGCAGTGAATCTGTTTATTAATCTTTTTTTTTGTGGTATAAAATGCTCATTCACATTATTA